>JBAUOM010000434.1:0-5516 GCA_049579765.1 Xanthobacteraceae bacterium | reverse complement strand
AGCTCCGGATTGGAGTAGCGGTCGGTGCCGGGAAAATGCGACATGCCGCCGCTCGAGAGCACCACCGTCTTGAGCCCGAGCGCGGTCACCGTGCGGGCGACCGCCTGGCCGAAGGCGTAGCAGCGCTCCATGGTGGGCTGCGGCGGCAGATAGGCGTTCACGTAGATCGGCAGCACCGGGTCGGTATGGCCGAGATGGGTGAGCGGGATCCCGATGGCGTAATCGATCTTGGCCGTGCTGGTGAAGGCCGGGTCGAAATTCTGCCGATAGAGCTGGCGCACGATCTCGAAAGCGATCTCGCTCGGGATTTTCCAATGGAATTTGCGGCCGGCGAATTCGCCGGTGGCCTCGCCGCCGACATGCACGGTGAACGGCGGCGCCGCGTTGTGGAAGAACTGCTCGGCGTGATCGTTGGAGAAGATGATCCAGAGGTCGGGCTGCAACGCCCGCAGCCTGCGGCCGATATCGGCGGCCACCTCGCGCACGTGCTCGACGTTCTTCTTGTCCTCGGTCTCCGGCAAGGTGAAGAACTGGGGTGCATGCGGAAGCATGGCACCGCCGATCACGGTCGACATCATGGTCGTTCTCCTTCGCCGCTCCCGGCCGGAGCCCGCGGGACGCGCCGGCCGGCACCGCCGCCGCGCAAAAAGTATCTCCCAAACCGCGGCGCAACAAGGCGACACTTCACAGCCGAAAGGGAAGCAAGTAACGTCCACGGACGATCACGCCTGCCGCGCTTTCCTGCGCCACGCCCTCTCCGACAGCCAGAGCGTTTTCCGGCGAAGTTGGGAACCGGTTCGCCACCCAAGTCGGCTTTAGCCGACTTGGGCGGCGTAGAAGGCCGATCTCGGGTAAACCCGAGATCGGAGAAACCGCGTCAAAGGCAAGAGCTCGATGAGGAGGCCCCATGGTCGAAGTGCCGATAACGATCGCGTGCGGCAACTACGACCGCACCCGCGCCATCCGGGACGGCCGCGTCAAGGTGGAGGGCTGCGATGTCACCTACCTGCCGCTGTATCCTGAGGAGATCTTCTTTCGCGCCTTCCGCTACCAGGAATTCGACATCTCGGAGCTTTCGTTCTCGAGCTATATCCGCACCGTCGCGGCCGGGACATCGGCCTATGTCGGCATCCCCGCCTTCGTGTCGCGGCTGTTCCGGCATTCCGGCATCTACATCCGCGCCGATTCCGGCATCCGCGTGCCCGCGGATCTGCGCGGCAAGCGTATAGGCCTGCCGGAATACCAGATCACCGCCGTGGTCTGGATGCGCGGCATGATGCAACACGAATACGGCGTGCTGCCCACCGAGATCCATTGGCGCAGCGGCGGCCAGGAAGAGGCGGGACGCGATGAGCGCACGCCGCTTAAGCCGATCGCGGGCCTCGACCTCGAGCCGATCGGCAAGGAGCAGACGCTCGTCGGCATGCTGCGCGACGGCGAGCTCGACGCCTTGTTCACCGCGCGGGCGCCGTCGTCATTCCTGCGCGGCGAGCCGCACATCAAGCGCCTGTTTCCCAACACCCGCGAAACGGAGCGCGCCTATTACCAGAAGACCGGCATGTTCCCGCTCATGCATCTGGTCGGCATCCGCAAGGAGCTGGTGCGGAAATATCCCTGGCTCCCCTCCAGCGTGTACAAGGCCTTCTGCGAGGCCAAGGCGCTGGCGATGATCGATCTCCTCGACGTCAACGCCTTGATGGTGAGCCTGCCCTGGCTGATCCCGGAAGCCGAGGACACCATCGCGATCATGGGCAAGGACTTCTGGGCTTACGGCATCCACGAGAACCTGCGAGAGATCACGGCGCTGACGCAATACGCGCATGAGCAGGGTCTGATCGACCGCAAGGTGACGGTCGAAGAGTTGTTCCACCCCTCCATGTTCGAGATTTCCAAGGTGTGATGGGGCATTCGGCGGTTGTCTTGCCATGGCTGTCGTCGTTCCTGCGCGAGCGGGAACCCATATTCCAGAGCAGGCGGCTTTGGGTCTCCGCTTGCGCGGAGAACGACAGCCAGACGAACGGACCCCACTCAGCCGGCTTGTCACGCGCGCACGAGTTGGTGTGTATAGGGCGCGTGCTTAGAGCGGATGATGCAGCGAGATGATCGGGTGATCGTGGCCGGGGCCGGCCCCGTCGGGGCGGTAACGGCGCTCGCCCTGGTCAGGAAAGGCATCCCGGTCACGCTGCTTGAGGCCGAGGCGGAGCCGCCCGAGGACCAGCGCGCCGCCACCATCCATCCGCCGACGGTGGAGATGCTGGCCGAGCTCGGCCTCAAGGACGAGGCCTTCGCCCAGGATGCGAGCGGGGGTCTGCAGTCGCCGATCTTTCATTTCCGCGACCGCGTCAGCGGCGAACTGGTGGCCGTGTTCGACATCAGCCTGCTGGAAGGCGAGGTGCCCTACCCGTTCGTGGTGCAGTGGGAGCAGTACAAGCTGGTGCGGGCGGCGGTGCCGCACATCGAGGCAGGCGGCATCGCCGAGGTGCGCTTCTCCACCAGGGTAACCGGCCTCGCGCAGGACGCCGACCACGTCGACGTGACCGTGATCAACGCCGGCGGAGAGAGCGAGACCATTCGCGGCCGCTACCTCATCGGCAGCGACGGCGGGCGCAGCACCGTGCGGCGGCTGGCCGATATCGACTTCGAGGGCTTCACCTGGCCCGAGCGCTTCATCAAGATCGGCACCAGCTTCGATTTCGGCGCGACCGGCCAGGGCTTCTGCACCCGCAACTACTTTTCAGATCCCAACGAGTGGCTCAACCTGTTCAAGGTCAAGGGTACCGGGGGCTCCGGTATCTGGCGCGGCATCATGCCGGTGCCGGCGGAGGAATCCGACGAGCAGGCTTTGAGCTTGGACGGCATCCAGCGCCGCCTGCAGGGCATCCATGCCAAGCCCGGCGACTACGAAATCCCCTACCATGCGCTCTATTCGGTGCATCAGCGGGTCGCCGCCACCTTCAACAGGGGCCGCGTGCTGCTCGCCGGCGACAGCGCCCACGTCAACAATCCGATCGGCGGCATGGGCATGAACGGCGGCATCCATGACGCGCTGAACCTCGCGGAGAAGCTCGCCGACATCTGGTTCGGCCGCGCCGACCCCGCCGTGCTCGACCGCTACACTCGCCAGCGCCGCAAGGCACAGGTCGATTACGTGCAAGCGCAGACCATCCGGAATAAGAAGTCGCTCGAGGAGAAGGACCCGACGATCCGGCGCAAGCACCTCGACGAATTGCGCCGCATCTCGGAGGACGTGACCCTGCACAAGCAGTTCCTGTACCGCTCCGCGCTCATCGACAGCCTCAACTCCGCCAACGCCGTGGAGTGACGACAGGCCAAGCACCAATCCTCCCGCAAGCTCCGCGCGCCCCTCCTCCTGAAAGGGCCTGAAAGGGGGAGGTGGAGCCCGCGGCGCCGGCGGCGGACACGCCCGACGCCCGCCGCTACTTCAACGCGGCTCCCCATTTCTCCTCGATCGTGCGCGCCTCTTCGAGCGAGAGCGCCGAGGTCGGCGGAAACTGCCCGAGCCAGGCGAACGGCCGGCAGGCCTCGATGATCGCCTTCGAATGCGCGGTGATGCCACGCGCCTTGTCCGCCGGCGGAATGCGCGGATCGAGCGCCGAGCTCCAGGCGTTGCGGACGATGTCGATCTGCTCCGACGGCTCGCAGCGGGTGGCGACCGCCCACATCACGTCGTTGAGGTTGGAGGGATCGACGTCGTCGTCCACCACCACCACCAGGCGTGCCATGTAGCTGTGCGCGGCAGCGACGAGCGCGGCGCGCTTGGCGTGGCCGTCGTAGCGCTGCTTGAGCGCCACCACGGTCATGAGCTGCGAGACGTGCTGCCACGCGCCTACCACGTCGGTGACGCCGGCAGCATCGAGGTTCTGCCAGATCGTGGCGGCGCGGAACGGCAACCCGAAATGAAAGCGCGGCGGCTTCATCGGCGGCGAGCCGAGCAGGATCGGATCGTCGCGATAATGAACCGCGGACACCTCCATGACGGGCGCGGGCCGCGCTTCCGATGCGTAATAGCCGGTGAATTCGCCGAATGGCCCTTCCGGCAAGGTGGTCTGCGGGGGAAGATGACCTTCGAACACGATCTCGGCGTGCGCCGGGATCGGCAGGCCGGTCAACGGGCCCGGATAAACCTCGATCGGGGCGCCCTTGATGGCGCCTGCGAACTCGTATTCGGATTGCCCGGCCGGAAGATATTCGAAGCCGGCGATGAACAGCGCCGGGTCTTCACCGCTGACCACCGCGAGCGGACAAGGCTTGCCCTGCTCCCAGTATTTCCTCGCGATAATGGCGCCGTGCCGGCCGGCATGGTCGAACTGCACGGTCACCTTGTTCCGGCCATGCACCTGCACGCGGTAGATCGACGCGTTGATCCAACCGCCGCTCGCGTCCCCCCGATCGGGATCGCGCATGATGACGACCGAGCCCGAGCCGATGAACGGTCCGCCGTCGTGGCGATGCCAGACCGGCGCCGGGAATTTCGTGAGGTCGGCCTCGGGGCCTTGCATCGTATTCTGGAGGAAGGGGGCATCCTTGACGACGGCCGGCGCATGCGGCCGCAGCGTCTTGCGCTTCTCCATCCACGCCTTGAGCGCGTCGAGCGGGCGCAACGCCGGGTCGATGCCGAGCGCGAGCGCCGCCCGCCGCGGATGGGTGGTGGCATTGGTGAAGATGCGAAAGCCGCGCGGGAAGCCCTTGATCGCGTCGAACAGCAGCGCCGGGCCATCCGGACTTCCGGCCGCCACCTCGGTGATACCGCCGATCTCGTGGCGGGGATCGGCGCCTTCGATCCGCCGCAGCGCATGGAGCTGGTCGACACGCTCGATGAACTCGCGCAAGTCCTTGTACATTTCCATGCGCCCTCTGAACGACTGCGTGGCGTCAACACCGACAAGACGGAGGCAACATATCAGGGCGCGCGCCTTGTGGTGAGGCGCGGTTCCTCGCTATGCTTTGCGGCCCCGAAGCCAGGAAGGACAGACCTCATGGCCAAGCTTCGCCATATCGCGCTCATCGTCCCCGATCCGGAAAAGGCCGCCAAGTTCTTCGAGGACGCCTTCGACATGAAAGTGGCGGGCAGGGCACGGCGCGGACTCTACGTCTCCGACGGCACCATCAATGTCGCGCTGCTCAAGCAGGAGGGCGACGAGAAGGTCGGCATCTATCACTTCGGCATGTGGGTGGACGACCTCGACGAAGCCGAGAAGAAGGTCGTCGATGCCGGCGGAAAATATCTCGCCGGCAGGCCCGAGCCCTCCACCCCCGGCCAGACCGCGCACTCCTACTACGAGGCCAAGTACAAGGACCCGCTCGGCATCGTGTTCGACCTCACCCACACCGGCTGGATCGGCGCGGTCAAGGACGTTGCCCCGGCGAAGAATTGACGCGACGCACATTTCTCATCTCATCGGCCTGGAGTTTGGCGGCGGTCGGGCGGCGCACTCGGTGCGCTCCCTCTCCCCAGCGGGGAGAGGGTTGGGGTGAGGGGGTTCGGATCTATCGAT
>JBAUOM010000433.1:0-1531 GCA_049579765.1 Xanthobacteraceae bacterium | reverse complement strand
GTGCTCGAGCGCGTGACGGCGCTCGACGTCGGCGCGAACGAGCATCCCGGCCTGGGACGGGCGACGCTGGCGCCCACCGCCATCCGCTCATGGCCGGAGGCCACCCACACGGTGCAGGACGAGGTGCGGCTCGTGTTCGACCGGCGGCTGCTGCCGGGCGACGATCCGCAGGCCGCCTTCGTCGCGATCGCCACGGCGGCGGAGATCGGCGGGCCGTGGCAGGTCAAGACCGAGCTCGGTCCCCTGATGTATCCGGCCGAGATCGCGCCGGACGGCGCGTTCATGCGCGCGCTCGACGGAGGATGCCGGCGCATGGGGTTGCCGCCCCCGGCCACCTTTCACAGCCACGGCGCGCTCGACGCGGGCTTCTTCTGCGTCAAGGGCGGGGAGTCCGCCATGTGGGGACCGGGCGCCATCGAGCAATGGCATTCCGACGACGAGCGCATCGCCGTCTCCGACCTCGCCGCCGGCGCCGTGTCCTATCTCGGCCTGATCGAGGAGTATCTCGGACGATGAGCGCGGGCGAGAGCGTCCTCTTCATCGACTACGCCACCACCGTGAAGCTCCTGTCGGTGCCCGAGGCGATGGCGATCTGTGAAGACGTCTTCCGCATGCACGCGCGCAACTCGGTGAAATGGTCGGTGCCGCCGAGCCAGAAGCTCGATGTCGGCGCACCGTTCCACAACCACTGGCACGTCAAGACGGTGATCCTCGAGGACGAGCCGATCGCGGGCGTGCGCCTCTATTCGTATTACGACGACGGCGAGCGCAACACCGTCGGGCGGCTCGATTGCGCGCGCTACATCGTGCTCGCCGATCCCGCGAGCGCGCGGCCGCTGGCCATCGTGGACGAGCATTGGACCTACGCCATCCGCAGCGCCGCGGCGGCGATGGTGGCGCTCAAATGGCTCGGCCCGACGTCGCCCCGCCGGCTGGGGCTCATCGGCGTCGGCACCATGGGCGAGAACTGCCTGCGCTGCCTGCGCCACCTCTACCGCTTCGAGGAAATCCTCTGCACCTCGCGCCGCAAGGAGACGCGCGAGGCCTTCGCGGCCAAATGGTCGGCGACGCTCGGCATCCCGGTTCGCCCGCTCGACAGCGTCGAGGAGGTGGTGCGCAACTGCGACCTCGCCGTCGGCGGCACCACTCGCACCGACATCGTCAGCCGCGAGCCGTGGGTGCCGCGCGGGGCGACCTTCGTCTCGCTGGCGCGCCGCGAGATGGACCCGGCGGGCTGGGCGCGCTTCGACAAGACCGTGATCGACGACCGGGAGTGCAACATGACGGTGCGTGAGTTCCGCGCCATGATCGAGGCCGGCGAGTTCGACCGCGCGCGCCTGCATGCCGATATCGGGGAGGTCGTCGCCGGCCTCAAGCCGGGCCGCGAGCGCGAGGACGAGCGCGTCCTCGTCCACACCACCGGCATGGTGTCGCACGACATCGGCATCGCCTGGCGCATCTATCGCAAGGCGCGCGAGCAGGGATTGGGGATCGCACTGCCGACCGCGCTGGCGCAGCAGGCCATGGCGCC
>JBAUOM010000432.1:0-3316 GCA_049579765.1 Xanthobacteraceae bacterium | reverse complement strand
GATATCGTGGTGTTGATGGACGGCGACGGCGCGGACGATCCGCAGGCCATCGCCGCGCTGGTCGCGCCGATCCGGTCCGGGCGCTACGATTTCGTCATCGGCTCGCGGGCGCGCGGCAACCGCGAGCCCGGAAGCATCGCTTGGCATCAGCTCGCGGCGGGTCTCCTGGCCGGCTGGGCCATGCGCCTTCTTTACGGCGTGCGCTACACGGATATGTGTGCCTTGCGTGCGATCCGACGCGATGTCCTGCTCGCGCTCGGCATGCGCGAGCGCACCTATGGCTGGAACCTCGAAATGCAGATGCGCGCCGCGCGGACCGGGCTGCGCATTCTGGAGATCCCGGTCGACTACCGGCGGCGCAGCGGCGGCAGTTCGAAGGTGGCGGGAAGTCTGTCAGGCACCCTTCGTGCCGGCGCGCGGATCGTCGCGACCTTCGTCCGCATTGCGGGCGAGAGAGATCCGCGCCAGTCGTAGCGCGCCGCGACGTTGCGCATGCGGTTTGCAACGAGCCGCGACAAAGTGCCTATCGCCACAACGTGATTTGTCTCGCGCCGCGAGGACGCGCATGGTTCGCCCCGGAAAATTCGAGCATCGGGAGCTGCTGTTTGCGCATTTTTCGGGACATTGACGCACGCGGAGCCGGGGGCTGGTCGCCCGGTCGGCGCGCGCGCCTTTCGATCCTGGCGGCCATGCTCAACGCAGCCATGCTCCTTGCTCCTGCGGTCGCGCATGCGCGCGACCTCGTCGTCTACGGCGAGCCGACGCTGGAGCGGGCGCTCAAATCGGTGAGCAGCCTGTGGCAGGCGCGCACCGGCACGCGCGTCAACGTGTTCGTGGCTCCGACCGCTCTTTCCTATGCGCAGATCGACCGCGGCGCGCGGTGCGACGTGATCTTTGCGCTCGCCGGCCCCGCCACCTTGGAGGCCGCGCGCAACAAGACCATCCACACCGAGAGTGTCCGTCCGCTCCTGCGCAACGGCCTCGCGCTCGTCGGCCCCGTGGGGGATGCCCCGAAGGGGGAAGCCACCCTGGTCGACATCGCTGGCCTGATTGGGGATAACAAACTTGCGATCGCCGATCCGGCCCGCGACATTGCCGGCGCTCGCGCGGTCGATCTGCTGCGCCGGATCGGCATAGCCACCGACGAGGACAACAAGAAGATCGCGGTCGCCGAGAGCTCCGCCGGAGTGGTCAGCTTCCTTGCGACCGGCAAGGCGAGGCTCGGCATCGTCTACGCCACCGATGCCACGGCAGGCTTCAAGCTCACGGTGCCGCTGCCGCGGCTCGATCAGCCGGCCATCGAGTACGTCGTCGCCCAGGCGCGCGATCCGGCATCGGATACGGGACCGTTCATGGCGTTCCTGCGGACGCCGGAGGCGCAGGCGGCGTTCAAAGCGGCGGGTCTTCAACTCGTCGACGAAGGCAACGGCACGGTCGACGCCCGCGCGAGGAGGCAACGGTGACCGACATCACGGCCGGACATCATCTGCACCGCGTCTCGAAGATCATCGTACATCCTCTCACGGTCCGGATCACGCACTGGCTCAACGCGGTCGCGATGGTCATCATGATCATGAGCGGCTGGCGCATCTACAATTCCGATCCGATCTTCCCGTTCTCGTTCCCGGTCGGGCTCACGCTCGGCGGCAGCTACGATGGCTCGGTGGACATTCACAACGAGGATGGCCTCGCCGGCGCCCTGCAATGGCATTTCGCCGGCATGTGGCTGCTCGCGATCAACGGGATCGTGTATTTCGCTTATGGAATTTTGTCGGGGCATTTCCGGCGAGTGCTGTTCCCGGTCGGTCCTGCCGCCGTCCTGCGCGACATCATCGCGGCGTTGCAGTTCCGGCTGCCGCATAGCCTCGGCGCGTACAATGCTGTGCAGAAGACGCTCTATCTCGGCGTGCTGGCCGCGGGCGTAGTCATGGTCCTGTCCGGCCTGGCGATCTGGAAGCCCGGCCAGTTCCAGGAGCTGACCTGGTTGTTCGGCGGCTTCGATGTGGCGCGGGTGATCCATTTCCTCGGGATGGCCGCGATCGTCCTGTTCCTCGTGGTGCACATCGCGCTCGTCGTCATCGTGCCGAAGACGCTGCCACCCATGATCACCGGCCGCGCGCCGGCGCATGAACCGGAAAGCGGGAGCTGAGCCATGCGCGGGATCATGCAGATGAAAGGCGCCGGCGAGTCCAAGGCGCTGCTGCGCGCGAGCAAGCAGTTGCGGCAGATTGAGCGCCGGCTGTTCCTCAAGCAGGGCCTCAGCCTCGGCGCCCTGACATTGCTCACCGGCTGCGACGTCACCGACACCAGCGCGGTGCAGGACGTGCTCAACGGCATTTCGCGGTGGAACGACCGCACCCAGGCCGCGATCTTCGGCCTCGACCGGCTGATGCCCACCTACCCCGAGAGCGAAGCGGTCAAGGACTTCCGCTACAACGCCTATTTCGGCCGGAGCCAGGCGCCGAAGATCGACGGCGACAGCTTCAGACTCGACCTTTCCGGGCTGATCGACAGCCGGAGGCCGTGGACGCTGCAGGAGCTCTACGCGCTGCCCCAGGAATCGCAGGTCACGCGGCATGTCTGCGTCGAAGGCTGGAGCATGATCGGCAAATGGACCGGCGTGCCGTTCCGCACCTTCCTCGAGCGTATCGGCGCCGACCTGACGGCCAAATATGTCGGCTTCGAATGCGCCGACGGCTATTACTCCAGCATCGACATGGCCTCGGCGCTCCACCCGCAGACGCTGCTCACGTTCAAGATTTCCGACGAGATCCTGGCGCCGAAATACGGATATCCGCTCAAGCTGCGCATCGCGACCAAACTGGGCTTCAAGAATCCGAAATGGATCACGGCGATGTACGTGACCAACCGCTTTCCCGGCGGATTCTGGGAGGACCGCGGCTACAATTGGTTCGGCGGCGTGTGAGCCGGATCCTGGCGAGTTGCCGGCGGCCCGCGGCTCGCGCGGTCCGCTCCGACTTCGCAGCACCTCGGTTGTCGTCTTCCGTGAAGGACGATCCCGTAATCACCGGGCGCGGTGAAAGGCACCGCATCCGCCCCGATCGCGTGCAGAGCGGTTAGCGGATGCCCCGGCTGCGCGGAGCATGACCAGGGAGGACTGGGCGTCCAACTCGCGTCAGCGCTGCACGCCGCCGGCGGCACGGGCGAGATAGTCCATGTCCGCTTCGGGTTGCGGACCGACGAAGGTGAGCGCTAGCTCGCTCGCGCCGGCCGCGCCATAGCGCCGGGCCTGGGCGAGGCAATCGTCGGCGGTGCCGGCGATCGCAAAGGCGGCGACGAAACGCTGGTCGAGCGC
>JBAUOM010000431.1:0-4240 GCA_049579765.1 Xanthobacteraceae bacterium | reverse complement strand
AAATCCCCAAGCGCCCAATCCGAAAAAAAATCACCGGCTTACCGGCCTTCACCACCGTGAGAGGCGGCGCCTACTTCTTTCTCCCCGGCATCAAGGCGCTTCAATACCTCGCGACATTGGATGATGTCCGTTGAAACGGAATGGGTCTCATCGTCGGGATAGCCAGGCATGATCGACATCATCGTTATTGGCGCCGGCCCCGCGGGTGTACTCGCCGCCCTGCGCGCTGCGGACCTGGGCGCGCGCACCATTCTGGTAACTCGCGCTGAGTTTGGTGGCATGGCCGCCAACGACGGACCAGTTCCGGTGCGGACCCTGGCCCATGCAGCCCGGCTGGTTCGTGAAGCTCGACAGCTGGATCAATACGGTATCGGGGTGGGCGAGCCGGTCCTGGATTATCCCCGGCTGCTTGCGCGCGTGCGCGAGGTCGTCAAGGATGCGCGTGCGCATTCTTCCTTGCGCCAGCAGATCGACTCCCTGGGAGTGATTGTCCACGAGCACGCTGGCGTTGCACGCTTTGCCGACCAGCACACCATCGAAACCGAGGCCGGCCTACGGCTGCAGGCTGAAAAGGTCATCATTTGCAGCGGCGGCGTGAGTCGGCGGCTCCCAGTCCCCGGCTTCGAGTTGACAAGCACCCACAGCGACGCGTGGCGCTTAACCTATGTACCGCCGTCGATGCTGGTCGTTGGCGCTGGGGCAACGGGAGTGCAGGTGGCCTCGATTTTCAACGCATATGGGTCGCGAATCCAGCTCTTCCAGACCGGCCCACGCATCCTACCGAGCGAGGATGAAGATGTATCTGCAGCGGTTTCAGCGGCTTTCCGGGAGTCGGGCATCGTGGTGCATGAGAACTTCGGCACGATCGAGTCTTTCGAGAAGACCCCGACTGGGGTGCGAATGATCTTCTCCAAGAACGGCGGCCGGGACAGCGCCGAGGCGACGCTTGCGGTCGTGGCGGTGGGCTGGGTGGCGGATACTGCAGGGCTGAGCCTCGCTACGGCGGGCGTCGAGACCGATCATCGGGGGTTCGTGAAGGTTGATGAGTATCTGCGGACCTCAACGCCCCATATCTTCGCCGCTGGAGATATTACCGGCCGCCAGATGCTGGTCCCGCAGGCGATACAAGAGGGCTTCGTCGCGGCTACCAACGCCGTGCGAGGACCCACGATGACGACTGGAGACCCGGTGAGTCCTATCGGCAGCTTCACGGACCCGGAGTATGCCCAAGTGGGCCTCACCGAAGCAAAGGCCCGTGAAACACACGAAGTCCTGGTAGCTGTTGTACGCTTCGACTCGACTACACGCACAATCATTGACGGGCGCAAAGTAGGTTTTTGCAAACTGATCGTCGACCGCACGACCTGCAGGATATTGGGCTGCCACGTTGTTGGCGAGCGGGCAGTGGAGATCACCCAAGTGGCGGCGATAGCCATCGCTGCGAAAATGCGGGTGGACGACTTGGCGCACATTCCGCTCTCGTTTCCCACCTACGCAGGAATACTCGCTCGCGTGGCGGCCAGCGCGACGCGCGAACTCAATCTAAATGTGAGTTGGCAAGCACATCGGGCAGAAAGCACTTGTCGTCAATTCTGAGGAACGGAATGAGGGGCAAGGAATAGCCATGAGCACGAGGACACCAGCACGTACCTACAATCAAAACCACATCCCTCGCAAATACACGGCGGGCAAACGCCGCCTGAGCATCTACTGGACATGGAGCTACCCGTGGGAATCCCAGCGCGACCCCGCCGCCATGGAGAACCGCTTCTCCACGATGACCGAGGTCCGCAACGTGCTGTGGCCGACCTACGAGACGCCGGAGTGGAGCGCCGCGCAATTCCTTCAGGGGATTGCCGGTACGCTGGAGCTTTTTCACCGCTCCACGCTCAGCTTCCAGCAAATCGCCGGCGAAGCAACGGGCCACCCCGTCGCCGTGTTCCAACGCATCGACCAGGCGGGCTACAAACTGCCGATTGACGAACGGATTCTGGCGGACACCGACACGCTTTTGGTGTTCGGACTCGACCACCTTCTTTCCGAGCAGGAGGCGGCACCGGAAGAGATCGCAGCAATTCGCGAGTGGCTCAAGCGCGAGGGCACCTGCCTGCTGCTCGCTCCGCATCACGATGTCGGGTTCACCAACGATTTGAAGCAGCGGCAGATGGAATACCTCCATCACGGCGACGCGCTGGTGCCGCGTCAGCAGCGCTTTGGACAATACACCCGCTCGCTGATGAAGGCGCTCGATGTCCCGGTGCACAATACCTACGGGCTCCGTCCAGCGCTGGTCAAAGGCACGAAGGAGATCGCGCCGCTTACGGCTTTCCGGGACATTGACAAGCTCGGCCTTCTCAACAACGTCCCGACGCTCAATTTCCATCCGCACCTGCCGCATTACGAAATCACCGAAAAGGACAGCAAGTCGATCCATCTGCTGGCGCGTCAACCCATCGATCCTGACCGGCCACATCCCTTCACCACAGCCGGCAACACGGAGTTCAATTGTCTGCTCTGGATGCCGCCAAATAAGCAGCGCGCTGGAGACATCGTGCTAGTGGACTCGACCAATTTCACCACGCTCTTCGGTGGCACGGAGAGTCTGCAAAGCTTCTGGCAGAATTTCGCTTTGATGAAATGAAGGCCGGTAATCGTGGATATCCGGAGTGCTTCTGGGAGAGCTTTGGCACGGCGGTAACCAAACCGCTGACCGGCGCATGAGCCCATAAATCCCGATACGGGTGACATCATGCTGATGGACCTGTTGAGCAAGGCAGCGACGGTCGCCATGCTGAGCTTTGTCGTGTCGAGCATGCTCGCGATGGGCGCAGGTCTCACGGTCTCTCAGATCTCCGAGCCGTTACGCAATGCCCGGCTGGTCGTGCTCGCTCTGTTGGCCAATTTCGTCTTGATGCCCCTCGGCGCGCTCGCCCTCGCGAAGGTGCTCTGGCTCGACGAACCCTTTGGGCTCGGACTGCTGCTGCTCGGTTGTGCGGCCGGCGCGCCGTTCTTGCCGAAGCTCGCTGAACTTGCCAAGGGCAACCTTGCATTTGCCGTCGGCGCAATGGTGCTGCTGATGGTTGTCACCGTCGGTTTTCTGCCCGTTGTCCTGCCTCTGCTGCTCCCTGGGGTTACTGTTGATCCGTGGCAGATTGCTCGCTCCCTCGTCCTGCTGATGCTGCTTCCGCTTGCCACAGGCCTTGCCCTGAAGGCGCGTTACGGGGACTTGGCTGCACGGGTGAAGCCCGTGCTAGACTGGATTTCCAACGCCAGCCTCATCCTGCTGGTAGTCTTGATCACCGCAGCGAACATCGACAAGGTTTTACAAGTGTTCGGCACCCGAGGAATCCTCGCGGGGCTTCTGTTTATCGCATTGGGCCTTGGGACTGGTTGGTTGCTCGGCGGACCTGACGGCGACACAAAACGGGTCATGGCTCTCGGTACCGGCCAGCGCAACATTGCCGCCGCACTCGTGGTCGCGAGCCAAAGCTTCAGCGACCCCAAGGTGGTCGTCATGGTAATCGTTGTCGCGATCGTCGGATTGATCATCCTCATGCCGCTCTCTCGTGCGTTGGCCGGCCGGGTCGAGCCGACGCGGCATGGTGGTTAGACGATGGTTCTGCATCAGCCTTGCGGAGTAGCGCATGAACCAGCCCGCTCTTGCCACCTCTGCGCCGGCGCCATTCCTGCGGCGTGCCTTCGACTGGTGGCTCGCACAGGTGAAACACGCGCTGCCGCCGACGATCTTTTTCTTCGTCGGCTTCAACTTGATCTTATGGACCAAGCGCCTGATCCTGGAGGAGCACGGCGTCGAGTTTGGTGGCTTTTTGACTGCGACGTTAGCGGCCTTGCTGGTTGGAAAAGCGGTCCTGGTAACCGACAATCTTCCTTTTATGCGTCGCTTCGACGGTGCGCCGCTGATCCAGCCTATCTTGTTCAAGAGTGCAATATATTGGCTGTGTGTATTTATGGTGCGGCTGGCAGAGGGGCTCGTCCATTTCCTCGCCGCCGGCGGCGTGATAGCCGATTTCCCCACCCACCTAGTCGAGCACTTCTCCTGGCCGCGCTTCTTGTCCATACAGCTCTGGTTGATGGTGCTGTTCCTTGTCTACGTCACGACACACGAGCTCAATATGCTCATCGGCGACGGCGAACTCTATCGCCTATTCTTCCGATGGCGCTCGTCCGAGGCCAAGCTTACCCGCCGTCAGCGCATTCGCCTGCTCACACGGCTCAACCG
>JBAUOM010000430.1:0-2559 GCA_049579765.1 Xanthobacteraceae bacterium | reverse complement strand
GAACCGATCGCGATCGGCCTGTTCGGCCAGCTCGGCGGCGCGGCGGGCGATGTCGTTGTCGGTGAGCGGCCGCTGCCGGAAGACGTAGCGCATGCGCTCGCCGAACCGGTCGCGGATCGCGGCGATGCTGTCGTTGGCCGCGCGGCAATAGGGACAGGCATAGCTGCCGTATTCGACCAGCGTGATGCGCGCATCGGCGGGGCCGAGCACATGATCGTAGCCTTCGTCCACCGGGCGATCGAGCCACCTGCTCTGCATGTCCTGCGACATCGATGTCTCTTTGCCTCGAGCCCGTCCGGTCGGCCTTGGCGGTGATGACCCGAAGCATGCGTGCTTCTTGTCTTTGGCGCTTCGCACCGGCACCGCTGCATCGCGATGTTGGAGGGTATCTTCAAAACTTGCAGCGCGAGGGTGTTAACACTTCATTTACCCAACTCGCGCAAAATTTTTCAAGCATGCCGGGTTTGTGTTCTTCGCCGATCCGCTCGCATACAGCGGACCGAACCCACGCCGGCTGCCGAGATGCATCGCACCATGATCGGTCTGCGCGATGAAGCACACGACACCCTGATGCTCCTGCTTTTTCCGATCTGGCAAATACCGGCCCGCTGCCTCACCCGCGGTCGGGCGCCTCGTATCGGCATAGATCCCGATGCGAAGAGCGCCATAGCCAAAGGCCGGATAATTCACCTGCCTGCAGCGCGCGGCGGGGCGTAAGGCAAGACGCCGACACCGCCCAACCGCCCGCTGCGGCTCCCGCCCTTGCACTCTTATGAGCGCCCGGCATCGCCGGTCTGCGCTGCCGCGGCGGACGTTGCGCGTACGAGATCGACGGGACGCGCCCCGCTATGGCCTTTCTCCGATCCAGGTTCGCGCCCCGGGTTTCGCCTGCCGCCTCGAACACGCGCGTAAGCGCGCGCGAGGCTCAGCCAACTCTACGAGTTGCGGGCGCCGAAGAACGAGCGCAGCTCCGATAACGTTTCGGCGGCGTTCTGCTCGGGAAAGAAATGACCGCCGGACATCGCGCGGCCCGTGACGTCGGCGGCCCAATCCCGCCAGATACCCAGCGGCCCGCCGCCGTCTTCATACCACTTGTCGAGTCCGCTCCCCGCGCTCCACAGGACGAGCACCGGACACGAGATGCGGCGGCCTGCCCGACGATCCTCGGTATCGCTCGCATAGTCTATGCCGGCGGCAGCCCGATATTCCTCGCAGATCGCGTGCCCCGCCCGCGGATCCCGCAGCGCGTCGACATAGGCCGCGCGAACCGTTGGCGGAAAGCTCGTCCCGTCCGAGCCCCATCCGCCGAGCGCGTCGTCCACGAAGGCCTCGGGATCCGCCGCGATCAACCGTTCGGGCAACGGCTCCGGCTGCGCGAGCAGCGACCAGGGCCAGTAATCCAGGGCGAGCCGGGCATCGGCGCGACGGAAGGCTTCGCCGGTCGGAACGATATCCAGAACGGCAAGGCGTTCGAGACGGTCCGCGTGGTCAAGCGCCATCCGATAGGCGACGCGCGCGCCGCGATCGTGCCCCGCCACGCAAAAGCGCGAAAACCCCTGCGCTTCCATCATGCGAACCATATCGAGCGCCATCGCGCACTTGGCGTAGGGGGCGTGATCGGGCTGCGACGGCGGCTTGCCGCTCGATCCGTAACCGCGCAGATCGGCGCAGACGACGGTGAACTCCTCCGCCAAGGCCGGCGCAACGCGATGCCACATCAGATGCGTCTGCGGGAATCCATGCAGCAGCAACGGCCGGCCGCTTCCCTTGCGGCGAATGAAGATCGTCGTTTCTCCGACGTCGACCACCGAAGTATCGAACCCACCGAACATGCAGGGCTCCAAAGGATCGGCCGGCGCGCGCGGCCCGTCCGCTTGCCCCGATCGCGCGACCGCCGCACGACCTCGCGGGCCTGCGCTCGGAGGGCGTGAGGAGATGCGCTCTACACCTTGGCGCCGAAGCGGGTCTCAGGCTCGAAGCCCTCGAAGCCGCGTTCCTCAGCCTCACCGCGGAGCCACGTGCGCGCCTCCTGCTTGGAGGCGAACATGCGCTTGTCGCCCTGCAAGACCTTCTCGCCCCTGACCTGCCCTTCCACGCGGTACGAGGCCCAGACCTCCGCGCCCCGCTCCTCGATGTGGCCGTCGAACCTGGCTTGATCTTCCGCCCGCAGCAGCATCAGCGTCCTCCAAATCTGCGGCATCTCAACGTCGCCGCGCCCTCGCCGGTTCCCGCCCACCCAAGCTGCGGGCTTGCCCGCGCGCCATTCGCGTCATTCGTACCGAAGAAAACAGCGAGCCTTTTTGCCGTCATGGCCGCGAGGTCGGTTCCAGACTTGCCCATCGCTGCGTGATATCCTTTCCATATTGGAGCGGGAACAATACCATTCCCGACAGCGCTTCGATGCTTGTGCACATCAGAGGGTGAAGGACATGCGCTTCACGGGATGCAAAATTCTTGCGCGAACGGCCGGTACCGCTGGCGTGTTCCTCATGTCGCTGACACTGTCGCTCGGCGCCGCGCGGGCAGCCGAGGACAAGACTTATGTGATGAAGATTACGC
>JBAUOM010000429.1:0-3174 GCA_049579765.1 Xanthobacteraceae bacterium | reverse complement strand
CGCCACCGCTTGCCAGCGCTTGTCGTCGGCGGGAGCGAGCCGGGCCGCTCGGCTCGCCTCTTGCGCGCCCGGCTGCGGCGGGAACGCCGCCAGCACGAGCACAACCGCGACCGCGCAAAGGCCGGCGATCCTACTTTTCGACCCTTTCAACTTGCGCATTGTGTTCGACGACTCGGCTTGTTTCGACGCGATGGCTCTTGTCGTGCTCATGGATTGCGCAGGCGTCCTTGTTTTTCTCGAGCCCTGCGCCGCGGCGCTCTTCGCTGACAATACGTCCATCCTCGATGTGAACCACCCGATCGGCGAAGCGCAATATACGCGGGTCATGTGCGACGACCAACACCCCGCGCGACGGATCCTTGGCGGCTTCGGCCAGCAGCGCCATGATCGCGTTGCCGTGCTCGCTGTCGAGGGCGGCGGTGGGCTCATCCGCGAGGATGGCCGCCGGCTTTCCAACCATCGCCCGCGCGACGGCGATGCGCTGATGCTCGCCGCCGCTGAGCTCGATCGGGAACGCGTCGACCTTGTGGGCCAGACCCACCATGGCCAGGGCTTCGTTGGCCCGGGCGACCGCTTGCGCGGAGTTGTCGCCGCGCACGTCCAATGCAAGCCGGACGTTGTCGGTGGCAGTCAAGGTCGGGAACAGGTGGTAGTTCTGAAAGATGAACCCCACATGCTCGCGCCGCAATCTGGCGAGTTCCTCGGGTCCGGCGTCTTGCGTGGAGCGGCCGCCGATGCGCACCGCCCCGCGCGTCGGCGTCATCATGCATCCGAGAATCGACAGCAGCGTGGTCTTGCCGCTGCCGGACGGTCCCATCAGCAGCGTCAATTCGCCGCCCTTGAGCGAGAGGCTCACGCCCTTGAGCGCCTGGACCTCAGCCGCGCCTTTGCCGAGCGATTTCACGACATCGACGGCCTCGATGACGGGTTCGGTCATCGCGTGAATACCATCGCAGGATCGATGCGCGTGACCTGCATGATCGCGGCGATCGCCGACAGCACGCACATGGCGACCGTCAGCAGGAACAGCGCCAGCGTCAGGCCGGGCGTCATGACGATCGGCAGCGCCGTGTCCGCCGTCGCCGCCACGACGATCAGGCCGATGGCGGCGGCGAGACAGAAGCCGATGGCGGCGCTGATCAGCGCCTGGCAAATGATCACCTTGTGAATGTAGCTCCTGGACGAGCCCATCGCGCGCAGCGTTGCGAACTCGTCGAGATGATCCTTGGTGCTGGAGTACAAGGTCTGTGCGACAATGACCGTGCCCACGATCATGCCCAGCAACGCACCCGCGAACAGGGCGAAGCCGGCGCCGGTCCCGAACAGCCAGAAGGAGCGGCTGCGGTCGCGAAATTCGCCCGGCGTCAGAACGTCGACATCGGCGAGATTTGCCTTCAGGCGGCGCTGCACGTCGGCGACGTCCGCACCGGACGCGACGTGCACGAGAAAATAGTTGGCCTTGCTCGGCGACATTCCGATATAGCCGCGTCCCCGATCGATCGTCGTGAAGACGTAAGGCGTCGTCGTGAACGACCGGATGCCTTTGGTGACCGCCCGCACCTCCACCTTCTGCTCGCGGATCTCGGCGGTCGCGCCGATCCCGTCGATCCCCAGCCGATCGAAATAAAAGCGGTCGACCGCCACCGCGCCGGGGATGGCGAGCGCGTCGAGGCTGCCCTCGACCAGATTCCAGGGCAGCAATCCCCCGGCGCGCAGGTCCGAGCCGACGATGAATGTCGGGGTCGCTCCGCCCTCCCGCGTCCGCCAGTCGGCATAGCCGATGACGACCGGGATAGCCTGCGCCACGCCGTTGATCGACAGCGCCTGAAATCGCTTGCGCTCATCGAGCAGCGACGGATCTTCGAAGCACTTGGTTCCGAGCGGCATGATCCAGAGATCGGCGGCGGCGTGGTCGACCATCGTCGTCACCGTCCGCCCGAACCCCAGATAGAGGCCGAGCTGGACGGTCACGAGCACGATGGAGAAAACGATCCCGACGATGGTTGCGATGAAGCGCAGCCGATCGTGCCACAGGTTCCTGGATGCGAGCCGGTAGATCAACGACATGGTGGATACGGTCACTCGGAATGCATGCGCTCAGCTGAAATCCGCCGCGGGCTGCGCCTCGGCTCCGGTCGCGGGAGCGGCGACCGTTATGGGGCCTGTGCGCGCAGACGCCGTTCTGCCCTCTGGATGCGAGCGGCAAGGGGAGCCCGGCACATGGTGGCGCTCGTAGCCCAGTCCCGAGGGGTTGTCACGCCGAAGCCCGCCGATCGTGCAGCGCCAGACTCGACCGGGACATCAACGTGGACCCTCGACGAATTGACATGATTGCCTTGCGCGGGCGGCAAAACAAGGCTTCGTCTTCGCGAAAGTGAAGCAGAATCGCTGCCCGCGGGCAGCCTGCGGCAGGTCATCGCATCACCCGCGAGGACGGCGTCAAACCCCCGCCAACGTGAAAACTCCCGGCTTCCGGCGGGCGTGGCCATATTGCGGCCGGCACCCCCTGCGCGGCCCGCAAGAGCGCATCCGGGCCCAGCCTCGCGCTTCGGTGCCCTGAAATGGGCATATTGTTGGGCGATCTGCATGCGGTCATCATCGGGGGTGATCCAAGCCATGAATGCACGATTGTCGACACTGCTCGTTCTCTCGAGCCTCACAGCGATCATGATCGGCACGCCTCCCGTGCGAGCCGCGGAGCCGACCGTCGCAGGCCTTTGGGAAAAGCAGGACGAGTCCGGCAAGTCGATGGGATGGTTCCTGTTCGTGCAGCGCAACGGCGTCTACGAGGGTGCCTTTGCGAAACTGTTCGCGCGGCCGGGCGATGCTCCCAATCCGACCTGCTCCAGATGCACCGACGACCGCCGGAATGCGCCGCTGCTCGGCCTCTCCTTTATCAGGGACATGCGGCGCAACGGCCTGCGCTACGAGAACGGCAACATCGTCGATCCGCGCGACGGCACCGTGTATCATGCCATGATGACGCTCAGCCCCGACAACCGGGTCCTGACCGTGCGCGGCTATCTCGGCATCCCCCTGCTCGGCAAGGACGAGGTGTGGAAGCGCCTGCCCGACAGCGCGTTCGCGCAGGTCGACAAGTCGGTCGTCGCCAAGTACCTGCCGGGGCGCGCCGCGGCCACGGCGCGGATGCCCGCCGGCGCCACCGCCAAGGCC
>JBAUOM010000428.1:0-2529 GCA_049579765.1 Xanthobacteraceae bacterium | reverse complement strand
TTCAGGATCGTCTCCGGAGACGCCCCGAGCGAGGATGAGGCTATCTAGCACGGACGCCATACGTAGTCAATATCGTAGTTGACGTGTAGGCGAAAAAAGGGCCGGGGCCTTGCAGCCCCGCCCTGGGCGCTCATCGGCCTCATCCCCGACCCCTCCCGGCAAGGACGAGGGCCCCACGAACCGGACAGATCGTGTGCTACCGACAGAAAACGGCCGGTTTCCTTGACAGTTGCGGCTCCGGCCGCCATAACCACGGCCGCGCGGGGCTTTGGCTCCGCGTTTTGGTTACCGCGCATTGGCGCCGTAAGAGCCCAAAAACCGACTGAAACCGAAAACCCGACTGGAAGAAGCCGGTCCGCAAAGTTCCGCGCGCCGGAATCGAACACGAGGACGAGAACGATGTTCGCAGTCATCAAAACCGGCGGCAAGCAGTACCGCGTCGCCGCCGAGGACGTGATCAGGATCGAAAAGGTTCCGGGCGATCCCGGCGAGATCGTCCAGCTCGGCGAGGTGCTGCTGCTTGGCGGCGACGAGGTCAAGCTCGGCGTCCCGACCATCGCCGGCGCCTCGGTTGCCGCCGAGGTGCTCGAGCAGGGACGCGGCCGCAAGGTCATCGCCTTCAAGAAGCGCCGCCGCAAGAATTCGCGCCGCAAACGCGGCCACCGCCAGGAATTCACTCTGTTGCGGGTCACGGAGATCCTGACCGACGGGGCGAAGCCGACGAAGTCCGCCCAGCCCAACTCTGCCAGGCCAAAGTCCGCCAAGCCAAAGCCCGAGGAGGAGGCGGCCGCCGCGGAGACGGCGCAGCCCCAGCCCCCGCCGGGGGTGAATAAAGCGGACAAGCCGGAATCGGACGGTAAGTCCACGAACAGGTGATGATTTCGTCACAAAGTTGGATTAAATAAAGCGCGACTGAGGATCTTCGTTATGGCGCACAAGAAAGCAGGCGGATCGTCCCGCAACGGCCGCGACTCCAACAGCCAGCGGCTCGGGCTGAAGATTTTCGGCGGCGAGCAGGCGCTCGCCGGCAACATCATTGCGCGACAGCGCGGCACCAAGTGGCATCCCGGTACCAATGTCGGCTTGGGCAAAGACCATACGCTGTTCGCCCTGGTGAACGGTCGCGTCGAGTTCCGCACTAAAGCCAAGGGGCGGGTCTTCGTATCGGTTCTCCCGATGACGGAGGCTGCGGCCGAGTAGACGGCGGATCACGTTCCAGTCCGCCGGCATCCATCGAACCGGCGGACCCATAGGGTTCCATTTGGGGAGACGGGATGCCGGCTCCCCTCTTCGTTTTCAGGAGCCCGTGCGATGACATTGCTCGATCGGAATGCGGCGGAGATCGTCCGGCAAAGAAGCATTCCCGTCCTCGCGACCGAGCGCCTGCTGCTGCGCGCGCCGCGGTTCGAGGATGCGAAGGCGATCGCCATGCTCGCCGACGACCGGCGGGTGGCGGAGAACACGTTGCGCATTCCACACCCCTACCGGCTCGCGGATGCCGAGAGCTTCATCGCCACCGCCAACGGGGCCGGCGACGAGCGCGTATTCGCGATCACCGACGGCGCGGCCGTGCTCGGCGCCTGCGGGATCGCCGGTCTCGACGGCGAGCAGCCGGAGGTCGGCTATTGGCTCGGTGTTGCGTTCTGGGGCCAGGGCTACGCCACCGAGGCGGTGCGCGCGGTGATCGACCATGCCTTCGGCGAGCTCGGCTGCGAGCGCCTCACCGGCGGCGCGCGGGTGAGCAATCCCGCCTCGCGCCGGGTGCTGGAAAAGTGCGGCTTCCAGTGGACCGGCGTCGGGCTCTACCGCATCCGCGCCATGGCCTCGTCCGCTCCGGTCGATCGCTTCCGCCTCGACCGCGGCCTGTGGGCCTCCCTCAAGAGCTGGGGAAAAGCGACCGGGGCGGCGTGATGACCGCGGGCGAGATCCCGACCGCGCGGCTGGCGTTGCGCCGCGTGCGCGCGGACGACGACGCGCGTCTGTTTTCCTTGTTCGACGATTGGGAGGTGGTCCGCTGGCTCAGCTCGCCGCCCTGGCCCTATACGCGTGCAGACATGCAAAGCTTCGTCCGCCGGCAGGAAAAGCCGGCGGACGAGGAAGCCGAGTCGCGTTTCGCGATCACGCTGGAGCGGGAGCCGATCGGCATCATCGGCGTGCGCATGCGGCCCGCGAGTCACCTGCAGCGCGGCGCAGGTCCCAATATCGGCTATTGGCTGGGACGGCGTTATTGGGGGCGCGGCTACATGACGGAGGCGCTTCAGGGCCTCGTCGGGCACCTCTTTTCCACGCTGCCGCACGACGCCATCTATTGCGGTGCCTTCGTCGGAAACGCCGCATCGTTGCGGGTGCAGGAGAAAGTCGGTTTCGTGCGCGACCGGGAAACCTTGTTGCACTCGCGGCCACGCGGGGGCGAATTCCCTCACGTCAACACGCTGCTGACGCGGACCAGTTTCGAAGCCCGTTGACCGCCCTTTGGGAGGACCACCATGGCCACGCCATTCGTCATCCTCGGCATCGATCATGTCGTCC
>JBAUOM010000427.1:0-4552 GCA_049579765.1 Xanthobacteraceae bacterium | reverse complement strand
CCTGTACGAAGCCGGCCTGGTCGAGGAGGCGCGTCGCGACGGCCGCGAAGCGGCGCTGGCGCGCCGCGCGTTTCCCCGCCTGGGCGAGCCGATGCGCTTCGATCACCGGCGCATCCTGGCGACCGCGATCGCGCGCCTGCGCGCCAAGCTCAAATATCGCCCCGTCATCTTCGAGCTGATGGCGCGCGAGTTCACGCTCACCGAGCTGCAGCGCGCGGTCGAGGCGATCTCCGGCCGGCACCTGCACAAGCAAAATTTCCGCCGCCTCGTGGAGACGGCGGCATTGGTCGAGCCCACCGGCGAGACCTCGACCGCGACCGGCGGGCGGCCCGCGGCCCTGTTCCGTTTCCGCCGCGAGGTTCTGCAGGAGCGCCCCGCGGCGGGACTGCGTCTCGGCGCGCGCGCGTCATGATGCTTTCACCGCGCGGTTCTCTCGATCGCATTGGCGGACAAAAAAAGATGCCGTCGATGGTGGGCAGTTACCCACGCCGGCTTGCATTTGCTGCCAAAGCTTTGTTGAGATTCGCTTCGCGTGCTTGCAGTTCTGCAAACACGGGGGCGATAGCCAGATGCTGTCGTGGGACGATTTCCGCTACGTCAAGGCGATCGCCGACACGCGCTCGCTCGCGGGCGCCGCCGAATCGCTCGGCGTCAACCATTCCACGGTGTTTCGCCGCCTCGGCCAGATCGAGCAGCTGCTCGGCTCGCGCCTGTTCGAGCGCGGGCGCGCCGGTTACGCGCCGACCGCCTGCGGCGAGCAGATGGTCGAGCTCGCCGAGCGCATGGGAGAAGACATCGTCGCATTCGAGCGCAAGGCCACGGGCCAGGACTTGCGGCCGTCGGGCGAATTGCGGATCACCACCAACGACGTGTTGCTGCTGCATCTCCTCAGCGACGTGCTGATCGGCTTCCGCCGCGCCTATCCCGAAATCGTCCTCGACATCCTGGTGTCGAACCAACGGCTCAACCTGTCCAAGCGCGATGCCGACGTGGCGGTGCGGGCGACCTATCAAAATCCCGACTCGCTCGCGGGCAGCAAGATCGCGCGCATCGCATGGGCGGTGTTCGGCCCGGCCAAACTCGCCGGCCGGCCGTTCGATCCCGACATCGACGGGCCGCGGCACGACTGGGTCGCATTCGTCGATCCCGTCGCAATCTCCAAGGCTGCGAAATGGCTCAGGGAGCACGCGGGCGAGACGCGGGTCGTCTACAAGGTCAACACCATGATCGGACTGGCGCAGGCGGCCGCCGGGGGCGTGGGATTGGCGCTGCTGCCCTGCTACGTCGGCGGCGTGGCCGCAGGGCTCGCGCAGCTCAGCCCGCCCCTGCCCGAGCTCGAAGGCGAGCTTTGGCTGCTCACCCATCCCGATCTGCGCAACACCGCACGCGTGCGCGCATTCCTCGACTTCTGCGCCGACGCGATCACCTGCCGGCGCAGGATCATCGAGGGACTGGGCTGAGCGGTTACTCGGCGCCGTCCGCGGCGGCTGCGGGTGCCGCCTTCGCCTCCTGCGCTACCGGCTCCGGCGAATGCGGGCGCACGTTCATCCTGGCCACGCTCACGCGGCGGGTGAAGTCGCAATAGAAGAAGCCCAATCCGGACACCGAACCGCGGAAGCTGCGGTCATTCATCCGCTCGAGGTTGAAGCACGGCTCGAACGGCATGCCCCGGAGCGAGGCGCAGACTGCCTGGCCCTTGACGTGCAGCGTTCCAGCCGGCAGCCAGACCGATTTCACCGGTCCGGAGCCTTGGAACTGGATGGTGCCGATGACGGAACCGTCGCCGTAGATGCGGCCGGCACCGCGCGAACCGTCGAAGCAATTGAAGGCGAAGAGCTTGCCCGCGACGAAGCGCCGCGCCGCGTCGGGGGTCATGGTTTCGCTCGATGCCGAGCCGGCGGCAAGCAAGGCCACAACCGCAATTGCGAACCGCGCAATCATCCCCCACTCCCCCTCTGCTTACCGCCACGGCGGCTCCCGTAACCGCCGGTTAACCATGTCTATCCGGGCGATGTTGCCGGATTATGGTCAACAAATCCTGAATGTCCGTCACCCGACCCTGACCACGATGCGGCCGCGCACATGCCCCTCGACGATCTCGCGGGCCGCGCCGCTCACCTCGGCGAGCCCGATCTCGCTCGTCATGGCCGCAAGTTTTCCCGCTCTCCAAACGCTTGCACGCCGCCTGCCGTTCCGCCATCGGACGCATGACAGAATCAATACCGATGAGCGAAGCACCACGTAGAATAAATGCTGCGACCGAAGTCGGCAAATCCATCCCGCCCGCCAAGCCGCAGGCCGCTACGGTTCCGCCGTAGCGTGTCATAGAGAGCACATTGGCGAGCGCGGTCGAGCCGACGACGCCGATGCCGCCCGGGCCACGCTCTTTTCCCAGCGGTTTTCCGGCTCCGGCGAGTTCCTCGCGCGCAATGATCTCGCTCGCGCCCGGTGGTTTGAGGTAATCGCCCTCCTGCTGGCGGCCGGTCGGGGCCGTGACCTGAAAGCCACGCCTAGCAAAAATCGCAACGGAGACCGAGCCGAGGCCGCGGGCGGCGCAGGTGGCGACCACCGGTCCGGCCATCGGCTGAGCCCCTGGCGCTCGAGCGCCGTGTCGCCCCGTCGGACATGAGCCGCTCTCAGGCCGGCGCCAGCCGCGCCACCGGCTTCTCCACGATCGGCAGATTGATGACGGCAGACATCACGCCGAACAACACGCCGAGCCACCACACGATGTCGTAGGAGCCGGTGCGCTCGTACACCGCGCCGCCGAGATAGACGCCGAGGAAGCCGCCGACCTGGTGGCTGAAAAAGGCGAGACCGAACAGCATGGCCATCCAGCGCGTGCCGAACATCAGCGCGACCAGGCCCGAGGTCGGCGGCACCGACGACAGCCAGAGCAGCCCGGTCACCGCGCCGTAGATGAGGGCGACGGCCGGGCTCGCGGGCATGGTGATGAGGAACACCACGGCGAGCGCGCGGGCGAAATAGATGGCGGCCAGGATGTAGCGCTTCGGCATGCGGCCGCCGAGCCAGCCGGACAGCATCGCGCCCACGATGTTGAACAGGCCGATCACGCCCAGGGTCCAGCCCCCGACCTGCGCGGAGAGCCCGCGGTCGATCAGGTAGGCAGGCAGATGCAAGGTGACGAAGCCGAGCTGAAAACCGCAGGTGAAGAAGCCGAGCACGAGCAGGATATAGGAGCGATGCCCCAAGGCTTCCGCCAACGCCTGCCGGTAGGTCTGCGTCTGCGCCGCGCTGGGCGCCGTCCCCGGTGCCGGCGGGGCATCCGAGCGCGGCGTGGCGATCGCGAAGGCGAGCGGGACGATCAGCAGCAGAAGGCCGGCGAAGATCTCAAGCGCGCGCTGCCACCCGAACGCGTCGATCAGGCTCACGCCGAGCGGCGAGAACAGGAACTGGCCGAACGAGCCCGCAGCGGTGCCGCCGCCGAAGGCGAGCGAGCGCCAGCTCTCCGGCAGGAGCTTGCCGAACGACGAGATCACCAGGTTGAAGGAGCAGCCCGACAGCCCGAAGCCGATCAGCACGCCGCTGGAGAGATAGAGCATTCCTGGAGTCGAGGCGTGCGCCATCATGAACATGCCGGCGGCATAGAGCAGCGCGCCGCCGATGATCACGCGGACGGTGCCGAAACGGTCGGCGATGGCACCCGAAAACGGCTGGGCGATGCCATAGAGCAGCGTCTGCAACGCGACCGAGAGCGCGAACACCTCGCGGCCCCAACCGTGGGACGCCGACAGCGGCGTGAGGAAGAAGCCGAGCGCGGAGCGCGGCCCGAAGCCGATCATCGCGATCAGGCAGCCGCAGAGCACGATGACCGCGGGCGTGCGCCACGACGGCGGACGATGGACGACGGGCGGCAGAGGACGGGCGCGCTCGGTGGTAGTTCTATTCTCTTGCTGCACTGTCCTGCCGTCGCCCTCTGTCGTCGTCGTCCGCTCTCAGGCCGGCGCCGCCGCGAGGCGCCGCACCGGCTTCTCCACAATCGGCAGATTGATCGCGGCTGACAAGAGCCCGAGCAGGATCGACAGCCACCACACCGCATCGTAGGAGCCGGTGCGCTCGAACAGCACGCCGCCGAGCCATACCCCGAGGAAGCCGCCCACCTGATGGCTGAAGAACGCTACCCCGAACAGCATGGTGAGCCAGCGGGTGCCGAACATGACGGCGACGAGGCCGGAGGTCGGCGGTACGGTCGACAACCACAAAAGGCCGAGCACGGCGCCGAACAGCATGGTCGCGACCGCGCTCGGCGGCAGCATGATGTAGACGAGGATCGCGACCGCGCGTCCGAAATAGATGAGCGAGAGGAGGTAGCGCTTGGGCATGAAGGCGGAGAGCCAACCCGCCGCGACGGCGCCGACGATGTTGAACAGGCCGATGATGCCGAGCGCCCAACCGCCGATCTCGGCGGGGAGGCCGCGGTCGACGAGATAGGCCGGCAGATGCACCGCGATGAAGAAGATCTGGAACCCGCAGGTGAAGAAGCCTAGCACCAGCAGCAGATAGCTCCTGTGGCCGAGGGCCTCGCTCAACG
>JBAUOM010000426.1:0-5226 GCA_049579765.1 Xanthobacteraceae bacterium | reverse complement strand
ACCCACGGCCCTGCCGCCCGCCGGCGGCGGTGCCCCGGTCATGGGCACGCCGCTCGCTCCGCCGCCCTCCGCAATGGCGCGCTGAGGCGCGATTTGCCTGCCGAATTGCGAAGCGCTGTCGTCCCGCTGGTCCGCGGGACGACGCGATCTCGCATTCACTCCAGCACGCGCACCGGCTTGCCGTCGAGGAACGCGCGGATGTCGTCGACCACGCCGGCGAAATAGGCGCGATAGTTCTGCAGCGCCACGTAGCCGAGATGCGGCGTGAGCACGACGTTCTCCAACTTGCGTAGCGGATGATCGATCGGCAACGGCTCGACGTCGAACACGTCGAGGCCGGCGCCGGCGATCTTGTTCTCGCGCAGGACCGCGAGCAGCGCCGTTTCTTCGATGATGGGGCCGCGCGAGGTGTTGATGATGTACGCAGACGGCTTCATCACGCCGAGTTCCTTCGCGCCCACCAGGCCGCGGCTGCGCTGAGATAGCACCAGGTGGATGGTGACGAAGTCCGCCTGGCGGAACAGATCTTCCTTGTTCACATATTCGACGCCCGCCTCCTTGCACTTCTCCGGCGTCAGATTCTGGCTCCAGGCGACGACCCTCATTCCGAACGCTTGCGCAATCCTGGCGGTGCGGGTGCCAAGCTTGCCGAGGCCGAGGACGCCGAGCGTCAAGCCCTCGAGATCCAGGCCGATCGTGGTCTGCCAGGGCACCCCGGCCTTCATCCGGGCATTCTCGTAGCCGACGCGGCGGGTGAGCTCGAGCATCAGGCCGATGGCAATCCCGGAGGTCGGGCTGCCTGTCGACGGCGTGCCGCAGACCGCGACGCCGCGCTCCTTGGCGGCGGCGACGTCGATCGAGGCATTGCGCAGGCCGGTAGTGATGAGGAGCTTCAAGTCCGTGAGCTTCTCGATGACCGCGCGCGGGAACGCGGTGCGCTCGCGCATGGCGCAGACGATGTCGAAGCCCTGCAGTGCCTTGACCACGTTGTCCTGGCTGCCGAGGTGCTCCCTGAACACCCTGACGTCGAGGTCATCCGAGACTTTCGACCAGTCGGCGACTTTCAGCGCAACGTCCTGGTAGTCGTCGAGGATCGCGCAGCGATGGCGGGGCATGGCAAATGTCCGTGGTTGTCAGGTTCAATGCGAGCGTGCGGGCAGGAACGGATTGCCCCTATAGCACAGGCGAACCGGCGTCGAACCGCGACAGCGGCGATAGGTTGGCGGCCGGGCGTCTGAAGCGAGGCGCCACGAGCCGCGCAAGCGGGCGGAAGAGTTGCGCGGCGCAATATCCTCGCAGGGGGCGGTGAAATCGCCCGTCCTGGACTGTCGCGGCGGCTCCCGCCGCTCCCGCGGGGCGCGTGATGCGCGAGACCCAGGCCTCAGGCTGTCGGCGTGAATGAAAGGCGGGGTTGCAGGGAAATCAGCGCCGCACGCGCACCCGCACGGGGGCGAGCGCCGGGATGACCTGGTAACCGACCGGCGCCCGGTCGTGCTTGGCGTGCCACTTGGGTCCGGGGCCGCGCATGTAGTGCAGTTCAGGCCGATACGGGTCGAACAGGCTCCTGGCCAGGTCCTGCACCATATCGGCGAGGCCCGCCAACATCCGGGATGCCTCGCGATGCAAGCTTCGAATTGTCTTTGCCATGACCCCCTCCGGTCGATTTCGAAGTCGATACCGGTTGTGCCTCCGCTCCGCTGTATTGCTGGAGCGCCCCAAGCACCGCCATTGTGCGGACGAATGTGTTAAAAACCAGTAGGAATTCGATTGAGATTTCAGTTTCGTGACACGAGTTGCAAAAAAGGCACTATTAGGGTTAAGGATTGATGCAATCAGGTCACAGTTGTGAACCGGAGCGAACCCATAGCGGCCAACGCAGCCATTGGCGGGTCCGCGACAGGCCGTTATCGACCGCAGCGTCCGATCTTGATCGGGAGACGAATCAGCGCAGGCAGCCCGCGCAACTTCTCGATGGGGCGCGGCGGAGCATGCTTGGCGCGCCACTTGGGGCCCGGCCCGCGCATGTAGTGCAGTTCCGGCCGGTAGGGATCGAACAGGGCCTTGGCCACATCGCGAAACAGGCCGCCGAGGTCAGCGGCCAAGCCCGAGGCTTCACCGCGGACGGCGCGTCTCCGCACTCTGGTCCCGACCGTGATCATGACATTGTCCGCTCGGCGCCCTTGTGGCTGCACACACATCTATTCTGTTAGTGGTCGCAGGCAATGCGGCGGTTCGCCCGGGTTGCCTTAAACCTTGGTAAGGGATCGATAGCGGCGCTGCGCCGTCGACCGTGTCGCTTACGCATCCAGCTACGTCGGATGCGGCGCGGTGGATGCGGAGCGGGGCCCCATGTGCGGTGCCATCAGCGATTATCGCGCCGCGGTGACCTTGCTCTTGGCGGCGCGTCTCGCTACATCACCGGCGACTTCCCGACATTCCGGCGCCGAAGGGGCGTCCAACCATGCGAGCGTGGCGCTGATGGCCCGTCAGTTCATCTATCACATGCAGGGTCTCTCCAAGACCTATCCGGGCAATCGGAAGGTGTTGGAGAACATACACTTGTCGTTCTATCCCGACGCCAAGATCGGCGTGCTCGGCGTCAATGGCTCCGGCAAATCCACCTTGCTCCGCATCATGGCCGGCCTCGACAAGGAGTTCGTCGGCGAAGCCTGGGCGGCCGAAGGTGCGCGCGTGGGCTACCTCGAGCAGGAGCCGCAGCTCGATGCCGCGAAGACCGTGCGCGAGAACGTCATGGAGGGCGTGGCAGCGCGGAAGGCGATTCTCGACCGCTACAACGAACTCGCCATGAACTACTCCGACGAGACCGCGGACGAGATGACCAAGCTGCAGGACGAGATCGAGGCCAAGGGGCTGTGGGACCTCGATTCCAAGGTCGACCAGGCCATGGACGCGCTGCGCTGCCCGCCCGACGACGCCGATGTGGACAAGCTCTCAGGCGGCGAGCGCCGTCGCGTCGCGCTCTGCCGGCTGCTGCTCGACCAGCCCGACCTCCTGCTGCTCGACGAGCCGACCAACCATCTCGACGCCGAATCCGTGAATTGGCTCGAGGGACATCTGCGCAACTACCCCGGTGCGATCCTGATCGTGACCCACGACCGCTACTTTCTCGATAACGTCACCGGGTGGATCCTCGAGCTCGATCGCGGCCGCGGCATTCCCTATGAGGGCAATTACTCGGCCTGGCTCGGGCAGAAGCGCAAGCGGCTCGAGCAGGAAGGCCGCGAGGAGGAGGCGCGCCAGCGCACGCTCGCGCGTGAGCAGGAATGGATCGCGGCCTCGCCGCGCGCCCGGCAGGCCAAGTCCAAGGCCCGCTACCAGCGCTACGAAGACTTGGTGAAGCAGGCGGCGGAGAAGACCGCCCAGACCGCGCAGATCGTCATCCCGGTAGTGGAGCGGCTCGGGCAGAACGTCGTCGACTTCGAGGCGCTCACCAAGGGCTTCGGCGATAATCTCCTGATCGATGATCTCACCTTCAAGCTGCCGCCGGGCGGCATCGTCGGCGTGATCGGCCCCAACGGCGCCGGTAAGACCACGCTGTTCCGCATGATCGTGGGGCAGGAAAAGCCCGACGGGGGTACGATCAAGATCGGCGAGTCGGTGCATCTCGGCTACGTCGATCAGTCGCGCGATACGCTCGACGGCAAGAAGAACGTCTGGGAGGAAATCTCCGGCGGGCAGGACATCATCCTGCTCGGCAAGCGCGAGGTGAATTCGCGCGCCTACTGCTCCAACTTCAACTTCAAGGGCGCCGACCAGCAGAAGAAGGTAGGATCGCTCTCCGGCGGCGAACGAAACCGCGTGCATCTCGCCAAGATGCTGAGGTCGGGCGCCAACCTCCTTCTGCTCGACGAGCCGACCAACGATCTCGACGTCGACACGCTGCGCGCGCTCGAGGAGGCGCTCGAGGATTTCGCCGGCTGCGCGGTCATCATCAGCCACGACCGCTGGTTCCTGGACCGCATCGCCACCCATATCCTGGCGTTCGAGGGCGACAGCCACGTCGAATGGTTCGAGGGTAATTTCCAGGATTACGAGCAGGACAAGATGCGCCGCTTGGGGACCGATTCCGCCATCCCCCATCGCATCAGGTACAAGAAGTTCTCGCGCTAGCGTCCCGTTTCCGAAGGACGCAATCATGGTGCGGGACCCTCGTCTGCGACTTTCGGAATCGAGCGACACTGGCAACTTTTTTGATCTAGGGCGCGGACTCATTAACGCGTAGCCATAGCCGGATTGACGCAAGCTGGATGAAGGCGAGGTAGTTCGCCGCGAGCTTGTCGTAGCGCGTTGCGACCCGCCGACACTGCTTGATCTTGTTAAAGAACCGCTCGACCAAATTGCGCGCACGATAGAGATGGCGGCTGAAGCAGATCGGCTCGGTCCGGTTCCGTCTCGGCGGAATATTCGCCCATGCGCCATGCTCGCTCACAAATGCCCTGATCCAATCAGCGTCAAACCCGCGGTCAGCGAGCAGCATTGCTCCCGACTTCAGCGCAGACAGCAGGGTGAGAACAAGACGGTTGTCGTGCGCTTCGCCCGTGGTCAGCGCAAGACGGACAGGCAACCCGCTGGTATCGACGACTGCGTGAATCTTGGTTGTCAGTCCGCCACGCGACCGGCCCATCAGTTGTTCGCTGTTGCCAGCGAGCAGGCTCCATGCTGGTGCACGCGGACGATGGACGTATCAATCATCTGCACGGCTGCATCATGGCCTGCGGCCAACGCATTCATGAGCTGATCCCACACGCCAGCCCTGCGCCAGCGAACAAAGCGATTGTAGCAGGTGGTGTATGGGCCAAAGTTCTCCGGCAGGTCGCGCCACGGCGCACCCGAACGCAGGACCCAGAAGATGCCGTTGAGCACGCGACGGTCATTTACACGCGGCACACCACGCGGCTTGTTCGGCAGGAACGGCTTGATGGCGGCCCATTCATAGTCGGCGAGTTCGTAGCGCATGATTCCAGGCTCCAGTTTGGGAGCTTGAATCACGGGCTGGCAACCAAACTCAACTTCCTCTTTGACGGGCATTATGGGGTGGAAAGCGGAAATGTTGTGCTCATTCTGAGGTTTACCGCTTGTGACCCAACTCCGACATTCGCAAGCATCGCATGTTGAGTACGGATGGGCCCAAATCGACGCCAATGACCCGGACCAGAAATCGAGGTGCGGATTTCAGCCCTGCTTTGCCACGCGATTCGCTGGAGT
>JBAUOM010000425.1:0-2991 GCA_049579765.1 Xanthobacteraceae bacterium | reverse complement strand
CATCCTGCGCTGCGCCGCCGGCACGCCGATGGCGGCGAGCGCCTGTGCCAGCTCGGGGCGCGACAGGCCTATGAGCGACGGCTTCTCCGGCGGCACGTAGCGCTCGAGCGGCGCCTTCTCGAGCGCGCCGGCAGGCGCCGCGGCGGCAACGGGAGAGGCATTGGCAAGCGGAACCGTCATCGGACCATCGCGCTCGTTCATCGCGCCGTGTCATAGCATAGATGGGGTGCTCGGGCGCCACCTGGTAGCGACCGTCGCGGACGCCCGGGCGCGCCCGGTTCGGGCCACGATTCGGTGGTTACTGGCCGCCAGGGAGAACGGCCCCATGACGACCACGCGCATTTGGATTCGGCGCCTCGCGTTTTGCAGCTTGGCCGGGGTGCTGCTCGTCGCCGCCGCGCTGCTTGCCGGCGCGGCGCGGGCGGAACCTGCCGAAGCCACCTCGCTCGATTCGATCAAAGCATCGCTGGACGAGGTCGAGGAGACAGCCGGCCGCGAGGACATCACGCAGGAAACGCTCGTCGACTTGCGGCGAAAGCTCAATGCCGCGGCCGACGATTTGCGCGGCAAGGTCGACGAGCTCGAGCCGCGCGTGGGCGAGGCGGAGGAGCGCCTGAAGCAGCTCGGCCCCGCCCCGGCCAAGGATGCGCCGCCCGAGAGCAAGGAGATCGCCGACCAGCGCGAGCAGTTGACGGCGAGTTTCAACGAGCTCGATGGCGCGCTCAAGCAGGCCCGCGTGCTCTCGGTGCGGATCGGCCAGTTGGGCGAGCGCATCTCCCAGAAACGCCACGCGTTGTATGCCAGCGAGCTGTTCGCACGCACCGCGAGCGCGCTCGATCCGTTCTTCTGGTCGGATGCCATCCAGGCCTTGCCGATCGAGCTCAAGAGCGCACAGGCACTCGTTGAGGCGTGGTGGAACGACCGCGGCGCCAGCGCGCGCTCCGTTGTCGCCGCTCTCATCTCGCTCTGCATCGTCGCGGTGGCGGTCGGGCTGACGCAATGGTGGTTCCCCCGCCTGCAGCCCGGCGCCTACGGCACCCGTTCGGCGAAAGCGTGGATGGCCTTGTGGGTCTTCCTCTGGCTCGCCGCCCGCACGCCGGCGGCGAGCTTCGCCATCCTGCTGGTGTGGGATACGTTGGGGTTGCTGACGTTTCGCATCGAGCAGATCGCCGAGGGCCTGTTGGCCGGCATCGCCGCCGCCACCTTCGGCCACGGGGTCGCGCGCGGGCTGTTCGCGCCGGAACTGCCCGAGCGGCGCCTGGTGCCGGAGGACGACGAGACCGCGCAGTGCTTTCACGATCACCTGGTCTGGTCGTCACGCACGCTCGGCGCGCTGGTGGTGCTGCAGGTCGTGCACAAGACTCTGTTCGCGCCGCTGGTCGTCACCATCGCCACCAACGCGCTGTTCGCTGCGGTGACGGCGGCGTTCCTCATTCACCTCGTGGTCCGGCTGGGGCGGATCAAGCGCGCCCGGGGCGAAGCCCTGATCGTCGCGGCATGGTCGCATCCCCTGGGTCTGCTGGTGACGGCATTCCTCGTGCTGGCGCTGGCGGTGGGCTATGCCGGACTGGCTGCGTTCGTGGCGCTGCGGGTGATCGTCGCGGCGGCGGTGTTCGGAGCGCTCTACCTGCTGCTCACCATCACGCAGACCTTGTTCGCGACCATCGGCGAGCAAACCGCCAAGGGTCAACGCCTGGCCGCCAGCCTGGGCGTGAGCGCGCGCAGCCTGGGACTGGGCGGGGCGCTGCTGTCGGCGCTGATCCGCGTGATGCTGATCCTGGCCTCCTTCCTTCTGATCATCGGACCGTGGGAAGTCTCCACCGCCGATCTGTTCGATACCGTCCGCAACATCCCCTTCGGCTTCAAGATCGGAGAGATCCACGTCTCGTTCCAGGCGGTGCTGACGGCGATCTTCGTGCTGGTGCTGTTCCTGGTCATCACCCGTCTCGTCCAACGCTGGCTGGAGACGGAGTTGCTGCCGCGGACCAGGATCGAGCCGAGCCTCCAGCTCTCGATCGTGACGATCTTCGGCTATATCGGTGCGATCACGGCGATCACGCTGGCGCTGGCCGGGCTCGGCTTCGACCTGCAGAAGATCGCGCTGATCGCCGGCGCACTGTCGGTCGGCATCGGGTTCGGATTGCAGTCGATCGTTTCCAATTTCGTGTCCGGCCTCATCCTGCTCACCGAACGCCCGATCCGGGTCGGCGATTCCATCACGGTCAAGGGCGAGGCGGGATGGGTGCGGCGCGTTCGCGTGCGCGCGACCGAGATCGAGACCTTCGACCGCGCGAGCGTGATGATTCCGAACTCGGAATTCATCACCGGTGTGGTCAAGAACTGGACGCGCACCAACACCCTGGGGCAGGTCGTGGTCGAGGTCGGGGTCGCCTACGAGAGCGATGCGCTCAAGGCGCGCGATATCCTGAACGAGATCGCCCGCTCGCATCCGCTGATCGTCCAGACTCCCCCGCCGTCGGCGTTTCTCGTGCGCTTCGGCGACAGCGCGCTGGAATTCCAGCTGAGTTGCATCATTACCGACGTCACGCAGGGACTCTCGATCAAGAGCGACCTGCACTACGCGATCATCGACAAGTTCCGCGCCGCCGGCATCGTGATTCCGTATCCGCAACGGGAAGTTCATTGGCACATGGAGGAACAGGAGAAGAAACGCGCCGAGCTGCCGGACAAGAATGGCTTGGCAGGCGCGTGACGCCTGGCCGCTGCCCCCATATCGGGCGTTATCCTCGCGAAAAAGCGCGGATCCATATTCCAGAGATCGCATTGGGGGCACGATGGGTCCCCGCAACGGGGTGCCCCTCGCGGGGATGGCAGCAAGGTGGGGTCGAGGCAGGGGCCCGTCGGCTTACGCGAGCCGCTCGATCAACGCCATCGCCGCTGCCGGCGCGCGCACCTTGGCGCCGGAGATCATGTAGATGAAGACGTCGCGCGCGCGCTTGTCCGGCCGCGGGCCCGCGATGGTCGCCAGAT
>JBAUOM010000424.1:0-1550 GCA_049579765.1 Xanthobacteraceae bacterium | reverse complement strand
TAGCCGCCGTACTTCGGATGCATCTCGCAGATGATGAGGTCGCCGCGCTCCATCGGCCGCGCGGTCGGCACGCGGAACGGATGCGGATAGGGATAGCGGTCGCAGTTCCACAGGAACAGGGTCGGTTCCTCGCCGCCGTTCGCCACCATCGCTTCCATCATGGCGGCATAGACCTCGCACTCCTTCACGCCGGGACGCGCGATGTCGCGGCAGGTCGCGAGCATGAGGTCGCCGAGCCTGGCGGCCTGGCGCAGGGTGTCGAGCTCCTCGGCGCTCTTTATGGAGCGCACCTTCTCCAGCATGTCGTCGAGGCGCACGATGCTGGCGTTCGGCAACAGCGAGGTCAGGCGGGTGAAGACGTCGTGCGGCAGCCACCCGTCGGGATCGAGCGGCCCGGCGAGCCCGTCCATGCCGATCCTGCCGCCGTCGAGCTTGAGCTCCTTGAGGCGGGCGGCGACCGAGTCCGCCCAGGTCCTGGTGCGCGGGCGCACGTCGCCGACCCAGTCCTGCGCGGCGCGCCAGCCTTCGAGGAAGGTCGGCATCTGCACGATCGAGGTCGGCTCGCCGTCGGCCGGGAACACCAGCACGTTGAACTCGGCGTTGCCGCCGATCGGCGCCAGATAGCGGGCGTTGGCGGTGTAGAAGTCCCACATGGTGGGCCAGCCCCACAGCACGATGGCGGCGAGGTCGCGCGCGGCCATCTCCGCCCGCACGGCGGCCCAGCGCCGGTCGCGTTCGGCGAGCGAAAGGCGGGGAAGCTCGAGGGTTTCACGCATCATCCAATTCCATGTTTGCGTTCGGGCCAGCTCGGCCATGCGCGGCCAGCCTAAAAAGCGGTCGCTGTGAAATTGAATCAATGCGAACCACAAAGCAATCGCATAGACGGACGACGCCACCCTCGCCCTCGCGGGAGAGGGCGACTCGGTGTTTCAGCGGAGAGGAAAAGGTAAAGGGGCCGGTTGTCCCCATGCGACCTTGTTTCGCCACCGAGCTGCCCTCTCCCGCGAGAGGAGTGATTTCAAATGCGGTGTAGAAATATTTTACGCGATTTCAATCGGTTATCGGGCATGAGCAAGAGCCTTCCGAGCGCAGCGTGCATATACCTAGCAGGCTTCAAGGCGGTTGCGCGCCCAGCGTGTTTCCGCGCCGGGCGGCGACTGACCCAGGACTCATCGTGCGGGGCTGCTGCCGAGCCCTGCCTGATCGGACTCAAGCGCGCCGCAATTCTTCTCGGGACGATCATGGTGCTTTCGTCCGGCGTGGCGCTGGCGCAAGACCGATTAACGAAAGCCGACCTCGTCCAGCTGGTCGTGACCCTCGGCGTCTACGACAACCGTTGCGAAAAGCTCGCTCCCAGGCTGCTGGCCGATTTACAGCGCATGGTCCGAATGCTCGACAAGGGCGAGGTGATGGCGGGCGTTATCAACGAACAGGAGAAAGTCGACAGAGCGGGCGAGGCGAAGTGGTGTGACGCGTTTCGTCCGGTGGTCGAGAAGTACAAGGATGGGCTTCTCGAGCCGGTGAGGTAAGAAAGATGGCAGACATCGACC
>JBAUOM010000423.1:0-4484 GCA_049579765.1 Xanthobacteraceae bacterium | reverse complement strand
GCTCGCGGGTCAGCGCGGCGGGCCGCGAGCGACATGATGGTGCCAGTGATGGCCCAATCCAGCCCGTCCTTGCAAGAACAATGAGCAGACGGGTGCGGAGGAGACGTCTCCGGCACGGCCGCGGTCGCGGCCGGGCGCGACTCTGGGAGGTTTTGGCGTCGACGCCGGCGCCGGCGCGCTGCAATCAGGCCGCCATTTCGGAGAGCCACTTGTCCAACGGCTGGCCGGCCGGCGCTTCGGCGGGCTTCTTGACTTCGCTTCTGTACGGAAGCGCTGCGGCAACCGCCGGGATTCCGATCTCGCCGTAACGGCTGTCGAGGTTCGGCTCGGCGACGCGGGGGCTGTGCTTGGCTTGGGCGGCATTGTTCTTGGTCATTATTCTTCTCCGTGGAACTCTCCTGCCCGGCACACTGCTTGAGTGTCTTGGCGAGGCTTCGCGGTCGGTGAGATGGCGGGCGAGTGCGGCCGAAATGCGCAACAAATCGTGTCCTATCGTGACATTTCCGACCCCCAGCCGGTCTGTCCCAAGGCACAACTTCGCCGGTATGGTAAACCTCGAGTTAAGATGTTGCGCATAGGCTCTGCGGGATGCGCGCCGATCAGCCCGTTTGCGGTCCGCATGTTGGGGCAATTTTCCATGGTACGGGCCAAACTGCGGCATTCCTGCAACAGGTGACGAAGACTATCGGATCGAAGCCACCTCGGCTCTAGAACTGGCGAGTCCTTTTGGTTACCAATTGACGACTGGGGGACTCAAGAAGAGCCGAATGCAGGGCGCGCCAGAGAGCGTGAAAAGGGGCAGCTATGGCGGCACGGGGGATCGCATTGCTTCTGGCTGGGCTTTTGCTCGGCGGATGCGTGCACACGCAATTGGAACCGGCCTCCGAGGCCAACTTCACCGCGCGCGACAAGAAATTGCTCGCCGATCCACCTTACGAGAAGGTCACTATTCCGGCGGAGTACCAGCGCGCCATCGTCCAATATCATCGCAAGGAAGCGCCGGGTTCGATCGTCATCGATACCGACGCGCGCTATCTCTACTACGTGGTGCCCGAGGGCAAGGCGATCCGCTACGGCGTGATCGTCGGTGAAGACGCGCTGGCGTGGTACGGCATCGCCAAAGTCGGCCGCAAGGAAGAATGGCCGAGCTGGACGCCCACGGCCGAGATCAAGCAGCGGCTCGATGTTCCGAACTTCGTCGAGGGCGGTGCGCGTAATCCCATGGGAGCCCGCGGCATTTACCTTTATCAGGGCGGCAAGGACACGTTGTTCCGCATCCATGGCACCAATCAGCCCGAATATATCGGGCATGCGATTTCCTCGGGCTGCATTCGCATGACCAACGAGGACGTCATCGACCTTTACAGTCGGGTCAAGATGGGTGCGATCGTGGTGGTGTTGGCGCCGAAAGGAGGCAACTCCTCGTCGAATCCGCGGGTCGCCAACGCAATTATCCCTGCCCGCGAGAACTATTAGCGGCTAGAGGGGGCTGGGAGGCGGCGTCGGGCGGCAGCCCGGCGCCGTTTCCTTTTGCAGCGAGCGTCATGCCGATGTCAGCCCCTCCCGCCTCACCCAATCCAATGTGCGATCGAGCGCTCGACCGAGACGGTCGAAAAGTTCATCGATCTCCGCTGGAACGATGATCAGCGGCGGGCAGATCGACACGATGTCGCCGGCGATGAACCTCACGATCAGCCCCTCCTCTTCTGCAAGGCGCACCGCACGCGCACCGACACCCGCTTTCGGATCGAACGACCCCCTGCTGTTCTTGTCGGCGACGAGCTCGACGGCGCCGATCAGCCCAACGCCGCGCGCGTTTCCGACCAGCGGGTGCTCTCCGAGCGCGGCGAGCCGCGCTTGGAAATGCGGCGCCTTGCGCGCGGCCTGCTCGGCAATGCGCTCGCGCGCATAGATATCGAGCGCCTTGAGCGCCACCGCTGCCGCGACCGGATGACCGGAATAGGTGAAGCCATGCCCGAAGGTGCCGATCTTGCGGCTCTCATCCAGCATCGCCTGATACATCGTCTCCGGCACGGTCAGCGCAGCCATTGGCATATAGGCCGAGGTCAGCGCCTTCGCGACCGAGATCGAGTGGGGCTCGAACCCCAGCGCGGTGCAACCGAACATGGTCCCGAGGCGGCCGAAGCCGCAGATCACCTCGTCCGAGATCATGTACAAATCGTAGGCCCGGCAGACTTTCATGACCTCCCGGAAATAGCTTGCCGGCGGCACGATCACGCCGCCGGCGCCCATCACCGGCTCGGCGATGAACGCAGCGACCGTGTCCGGGTCTTCCCTACGGATGAGTTCGTCGAGCTCGGCGGCGAGCCGCCGCGCAAAGTCGTCCTCACTCTCGCCCGCATGGGCGAAGCGGTAGTGGTGCGGACAGGCGGCGTGCAAAATTCCCGCGATGGGCAGATCGAAATCCAGATGGTTGTTGGGAAGTCCCGTGAGCGAGGCTGCGGCGACCGTTACGCCATGATAGGCTCTCAGGCGGCTGATGATTTTCTTCTTTCTCGGCCGGCCGAGCGCGTTGTTCATATACCAGACGAGCTTGACCTGGGTGTCGTTCGCCTCCGAGCCGGAGGAACAGAAGAACACTTTGGAAGTCGGTACCGGTGCGATTTCCTTGAGCCTTTCGGCGAGCTCGATCGCGGGATCGTGGCTCTTGGCGGTGAAAAGATGACCGAACGGCAGCTTGCGCATCTGCGCCATCGCGGCCTCGACCAGCTCTTCGTTGCCGTGGCCGAGCGCCGTGCACCACAGCCCAGCCATGCCTTCGATATAGGCCTTGCCCTCATTGTCATACACGAACACGCCCTGCCCGCGCTCGAGGATCAGCGGACCGGTGTCGCGCAATTGGGCGAGATTGGTATAGGGATGAGCCAGCGTCTCGATATCGCGGACGGCGAGGTTGCTGAGCGGGGACATGATTCTAATTCCGGTTTGCGCAACGTCGATTCGTCATTGCCCGAGAGATGCCGGCCGCGGCGGCGGTAGCGGCACGGCCTTGGCGGCGGCTTCCTCGTCGGGATCGCGCACCTCCCAGTGACAGAGGCGATGGCCGCCGGTGCGCTCGGCGAGATCCACGTGCACATGGCTCTCGTGATAACCGTCGGAGCCCGGACCGAGCACGGTCGCGAAGCGCGCGCACGTCATTCTTCGCAGGTCCAGACGAAGATCCTTGGACACGTGCGGGTCTGTCAGCTCCAACACCGTACCATTGGCAAGCTTGAACGAGCGCATGTCGAGCGCGTTGCCCTTGCCGTGCTCGGACAGCTTCGCTCCGATCACCCGATTGCGGCCCCGGCAATCGTAGGCGGCGAAGTTGTCGATGCTCGTGAGCCGCACGCCGAGCGCGCGCAAGGACGGTGCCACATCCTCCCGCACCCAATGCACGATGGCCTCGGCAAACGTGCACCGGACGATCGCGGGCGGCGTCACCGCCACGCGTGTCTTGTCCGGCAGCAGCACCGCTTCGAGCCGTACGACGTCGTCCACGCCGCATTCGCCTGGTCCGGCAAACGCCGGAAGTGACGGCGCAGTCGCCAGCTCGCCCGTGAGCCGCAGCCGGCAGGCGGACGGCTGCGCAGGCTCCTCCGCCGTCGATCCGTCGGGAGGACGTGCCGTTTGCAACTGCTCCGGCCGCGGCCTCGGCAGGGGGACGGCTTGCGCGGCTGCCAGATCGCAAAAGACGGCAATGACGACGAGGGCGGCGAGGCGCTTCACCGTCGCGCTATCCGCGAGGATTGCGACCTTATCGCGGCCGATCAGCATCGGAAGGCCTTTCCCAGCAGCAAACCGTGGTAGCGTCCGAGAAACGGATAGCGGGCCGCCGACTATGGCGCATTTCGATGTCGTCGTCTGCGGGCTCGGCGCGATGGGGAGCGCGGCGCTCCATCATTTGGCGCGCCGGGGCAAGCGCGTGCTCGGCTTCGAGCGCTATACCCCCGGTCACGATCGCGGCTCTTCGCACGGCCACACCCGCATTATTCGCCTCGGCTATTTCGAGCATCCGTCCTACGTCCCTTTGCTGCGGCGCGCCTACGCCCTGTGGCGTGACCTCGAAGGCGCGATCCGGCGACCGCTTCTGCATGTCACCGGCATCGCCGAGATCGGCCCGCCCACGGGTGTCTTGGTGCCGGGAACATTGGCTGCCGCCCGCCTCCATGGTTTGCCCCACGACGAGCTTGCAGCAACGGAGCTGATGCGGCGCTTCCCCGCCTTCCGGCTGCCGGCGGACCATGTCGCCGTCATCCAGCCCGACGGCGGATTTCTCGACGTCGAACCGGCGATTGCGGGGCAGATCGCGCTCGCGGCCGGCGCAGGGGCGCAGATTCGCAGCGGGGACACCGTGCGTGCCGTCGAGTCGCGCGCGGGCGCAGTGCGCATCGTCAGCGAGCACGGGGTCGTAGAGGCGGGAGCAGCGATCGTCGCCGCGGGTGCTTGGCTGCCAGCGCTGGCGCCCGCGCTCGCCGCCACCC
>JBAUOM010000422.1:0-12172 GCA_049579765.1 Xanthobacteraceae bacterium | reverse complement strand
GCGAGCTCATTCTGACCGCGGGCAAGATCGCGGTCGACGAGACGATCGCGCCGGTGCTCGATCCCGGCCGCGGCCGCACCAAGCAGGGATACTTCTGGGCCATTGCCCGGGACGACCGGCCGTGGGGTGCGGGTCCATACCGCACCGCGTGGTACCCCCGCCGCGCCGTTCTTGCGTCGCCGACGCGGCGGCGCCTATCACCCGCTCTTATCGGTCGCGCGGAGCGCGCGGAGTGCGGCCTCTTTGGGGTCGTGCGCTTGCTCCTTCATCTCCAGCAAGGTTTGCTCCACAATAGCTCTCAGTGACTTCCGCAGCCGTTCATTAGGGACGATATCGGCACTGGTACTCAACGTGCCCTCACCACTCAATGTCGCGGAAACTGAGTGCAGCTCGGGCGAATGTGGCTGGTCGAGATAGCGGCAAGCCAGGGCGATGTATCGCGGCACGCGATGCTTGCCCGCGTAGTAGCCGACGAGTCGCCGGCTGATTCCGAGTTGGGCCGCTGCTGCCTCGTAGGTGAAATGGTGTCGCTCTAGCCAACCGCGGAAGTCGGACGGCTCCATAGCCTCTTCGGCCAGCCGCTCGACCGTGGTCGCGGCCATATCGATGGCATCATCGCTCCCCCAGGCGATGGCCGCGCCATCGGCAGTCAGATGGACGCTCTTGAACAGCTCGGGATTTTCGCGCAGCGGTCGATAGACCTTGTAGGTCATGATCATGGGCGCGAGATCGACGACGTCTGCCTTGTCTGCGCGCGGACCAGAACGCCAAGACACTGTCACCTTCATGTCGTCGTGATGCGCGACCGAGCCGAGGAGCGGCATCGGGTCGCCTATCCTGACACTGTCTTCAGGTGTGTCGGTCCATGGGAGGCCGCTCACATAGCTGAGGGGTCGTTCAGTCTCGCTCATTGAACTCTTTCCATTTCGCGCGCAGGAGAGCTTGGTTGTCGTTGGCCCACGCGATCGCCTCCACAAGGTCGGAGCGTCGATACTCGCCGCGCATCACCCGTAGCGTTGCGATCTCCACCTTGACGTTCGAGTTCGGCCCGCGGATGTGAAAGTGTGGGGGTGCTTCGTCGTCCGGGTAGATGTAGATCGTGGCGTTCGACAGCCGGTGGATGCTCGGCATCCAAAACCCCCTCTCACCGCCGCAATATAGTGCACCTCGTGCACTATCACAACACTGTCGCCTGCCCTGGTAGCCCCCCCCTCCAGACCTCTACGCGCCGGCCCCCAGCCGTGGCCGCTGTCGGGCTTTTCCGGGCCTGGGCGGCCTGCGCCGCCGGCATCGAGATCGCGATGCTGCCTGATGACGTCGAGGTGCGGGCTCAATCAGAGGCGGCGCATTGGTTTGATGGTAACGCGGGCGGGGGCTCTCAAGCTCGCGGCGCAACCGGTCGCGAAGACGCATTCCCTTGGGGGGCCCCGTCGAGGATGATCGCGCTCGGCAGCAGAAACCACATGGCCTTGGCGGATGAATACGACGCGGCGCAGGCGCGTGGCGAGGTACACGGCCACGGTAACAAGGAAAAAAGTGAGGTTCCCAACGAGGACCTTACTCCAACGCTTGCCGCTCATATCCAGCCGATCGCCCGCAGGTATGGCGCGGCCATGAAGAAGATGATCGCCAGGAGCGCCGTGACGATGCCAAAGAACCCGCTCTTGAGCTCCCGGATCGTCTCCCGGCGCAGCGCCTTGATCTCCTCGTGTATGCTCAGTTTGCTCAGTTCGCTCAGTTCGCGCAGTTCTCTCAGCATGTACTCGTTCTGACGGGCGATGAATTCGAGATCAACGGCGGCGGCGCGGCCGCGCATGATGTCGTGGGTCAAGCGGTCATAGCCGTAGAGGTCTTCATAGTCGTGGTCGTCGGTCATCGTTGCTCTCCTCTGGCTACAATGAACGAATCACCTGTGGGAAATGCGGACGCCGCGCGAGCGCGAGCGGCGGATGGGGTGGTGATCTTCGCTCGGCGCGCCTCGAATCCGGCGGCCGCCCGCGCACCTTCCGGCCCGGATTGCCGGCGCGGCGGTGTGCGTGATCACGGCGGCAGCTCGGCCTCGCGGCGCGTTTCATTGACGGCTGCACTACGGACATCGTCCGGCAGAGCATCGGCCTTCTCGAGCGCCATCGTGAGCGCTTCTCGCTGCGCAACGGACGCCGTGCCGCTATTTGCGGCCACGAAGAAGTCGACGAGCGCTGATTTGAGGTTGTCTGCGAGGCGTCTCTGCGTCTGAGGGTCTGGGGTCTCGGCCATCGCGATGTGGTCTCCCTGGATGTCGGGGTCGCAGCCCGCCATGCGGGGCATCGTGCGCTATCTGATCAGTACCCGCCTCCTGGCAATGGCCGCCAGCGCCGATTTCCACCAGCGCCCGGCCGCGAGGAGGGAATAACGCCCCACCCGGCACGCCCCGCGCGCCGCCCCAGCGCGCCACCGCTGGCGGTTTTCCGGGACGGACCTGCCCATGACCTGCCCAGCGCCTTCCCAGCGCGCCTACGGCCTCCGCAAAAACCCGTGAATAGGCACAACTCGGCGGTCGGGGATTGCCCAGCCGCAACATCGAGCATTGGAGCCGCGAGAACTTCCAGCAGCACGTGCTCGATCCGATCGTAACCGCGGTGCGGTATCTCGCTTCGCGCCATGTCGACTACATCATCCATACGGGGATGCCGGTGGTGACGACGCGCGGCAAGGGATTCGAGGATGAGCTCGTCAAGCAGATCGAGGCGGCCACCGGGCTGCCCGCCACCACCAGCATTCGCTCCGCCATCCGTGCGCTGGCGCATCTCGGCGTCCGCAACGTCGCCGTGGTGACGCCCTATCCGCAGGAGTTGCACCAATCGGCACTGAGCTTCCTCGCGGCGAGCGGCTTCCACATTGTCGGCGAGCACACCATGGACGTCGTGTTCAAGCGGCTGCAGGACGTCACACCGGCGCAGATCCTCGCCACCACCGAGCGCGTCGTGGCAGCGGCGCCCTCAGCCGACGGCGTCTACATCCCCTGCAATCAATGGTCGGGCGCGGACGCCGCGCCGCTGATCGAGGACGCGCTCGGCATCCCGGTGGTGACCGGCGCGCACGCCGACTATTGGGAGGCGTTTCGCTCGCTCGGCATCGACGACCGGATCGAAGGCCATGGACGCTTGATGCTCAGCCTCAGCAATAGCGCGCCCGCGGCGGCCACGGCGCGCGCGTAACAGTGTCCCCGACACGGAGGCATGGCGATGCGAGCCATCCCGATACGCCTGCTGGCGCTCGTTGCCGCTCTGGCGACCATGACGCCGGCCCCCTTGCACGACGCCGCGGCGCAGGACTTTCCCTCGCGGCCGGTGCGTTTCATCGTGCCCTACGCGGCCGGCGGCAGCGGCGATCTGCTGGCCCGACTGCTCGGCAACAAGCTTGCCGGCATCTGGGGGCAGCAGGTCGTGGTCGACAACCGCGCCGGCGGCGGCGGCCAGATCGGGACCGAGGCCGCGGCACATTCGGAGCCCGACGGCTATACGCTCTATCTGGCAACCGACGGTCCTCTCACCATCGCCGCGAGCCTCTACAAGCGCGTCCCCTACGACTGGAAGCGCGATTTCGCGCCGGTATCGATGCTGGCGATGGGGTATCAGGTCCTGATCGTGCGGGCGTCGTTTCCGGCGCGCGACCTCCAGGAATTCATCGCGCTCGCGCGGCAGAAGCCGGGCGAGCTCAACTATGCCTCGATCGGGATCGGCACCGCCCCGCATCTCGGCGCCGAGTTGTTCAAGTCGGTTGCGAAAGTCGACATCACCCACGTGCCCTATCGCGGCTCCTCCGCGCAGGCGATCACCGCGCTCATCGCCGGCGACGTTGCGATGTTCCTGGTCGGGACCTCGACCGCGGTCCCGCACATCAAGGGCGGCGCGCTGCGCGGGCTTGCCGTGACATCGAGCAAGCGCGTCGACGGGCTGCCGGACGTGCCGACCTTTGCCGAAGCCGGATTGCCGGGCGTCGACGTGAGCCTCTGGTTCGCCGTGCTGGTCCCGAGCGGCACCCCGGCGGCGATCGTCGACAAGCTCCACGCCGATATCGCCCGGGTTGTCGCCGATCCGGAGTTCAAGCAGGCGCTGGCGGTGCGCGGCTTCGAGGCGATATCGAGCAGCCCGCGGCAATTGGCCGACTTCCTGGACAAGGACTACGTCAAGTTCCACGACTTGATCGGGAGGCTCGGCCTGCAAGTGGACTGACGCCCGTGGGCTGCGTCGGCGCCCGGGCGGCGCCCCCGCTGCGCATCCATGGGTCGCTGCACATATATTGAGCGCGTCGGCGCGGCGACGCACGGCCGCGTGCGTGGTATCGTCGGCGCGGAGGTCGAGCGATGACCCGCATTCCGGATTTCAGCAATATCGAGTACGCCGAGCAGCCGATCCCGGCCGCAATCGCCCCGGCTGCCGCCTGGCTCACGCCGGAGGGGATCGCGGTGAAGCCGGTCTACGGCGCGGGCGACGTCAAGGACCTGGACTTCCTCGACACCTTCCCTGGAATTGCGCCCTATCTGCGCGGGCCGTATCCCACGATGTACGTCACACAGCCCTGGACGATCCGGCAATATGCCGGATTCTCCACGGCCGAAGATTCCAACGCCTTCTATCGCCGCAACCTCGCGGCCGGGCAGAAGGGTCTCTCGGTCGCGTTCGACCTCGCCACCCACCGCGGCTACGACAGCGACCACCCGCGCGTCGCCGGCGACGTCGGCATGGCGGGCGTGGCGATCGATTCGATCTACGACATGCGCACGTTGTTCGCCGGCATCCCGCTCGACCAGATGTCGGTGTCGATGACTATGAACGGCGCCGTGCTGCCGGTGCTTGCGCTCTACATCGTGGCGGCCGAGGAGCAGGGCGTGACGCCGGAAAAGCTCTCGGGCACCATCCAGAACGACATCCTCAAAGAGTTCATGGTGCGCAACACCTATATCTACCCGCCGGAGCCGTCGCTGCGCATCATCTCCGACATTTTCGCCTTCACCGCCGCGCACATGCCGAAATTCAACTCGATCTCGATCTCCGGCTACCACATGCAGGAGGCCGGCGCGACGCAAGACCTCGAGCTCGCCTATACGCTCGCCGACGGCGTCGAATACGTGCGCGCGGGCCTCAAGGCCGGTCTCGACGTCGACCGGTTCGCGCCCCGCGTCTCGTTCTTCTGGGCGATCGGGATGAACTTCTTCATGGAGGTGGCGAAGATGCGCGCGGCCCGCCTGCTGTGGGCGAAGCTGATGAAGCCGTTCGCGCCGAAGGACGCCCGCTCGCTGTCGCTGCGCACCCACTGCCAGACCTCGGGCTGGTCGCTCGCGGCGCAGGACGTGTTCAACAACGTGGTACGCACCGCGATCGAGGCGATGGCGGCGACGCAAGGCCATACCCAGTCGCTGCACACCAACGCGCTCGACGAGGCGCTGGCGCTGCCCACCGACTTCTCCGCCCGCATCGCCCGCAACACGCAGATCGTGCTGCAGCAGGAGAGCGGCACGACCTGCGTCGTGGATCCGTGGGGCGGATCGTTCTACGTGGAGCGCCTGACCTATGAACTCGCCAAGACCGCCTGGGGCCACATCCGCGAGGTCGAGGAGATGGGCGGGATGGCCAAGGCGATCGAAGCGGGCCTGCCGAAGCTGCGCATCGAGGAAGCGGCGGCCAAGACCCAGGCGCGCATCGACGCGGGCCAGCAGGCGGTCATCGGCGTCAACAAGTATCGGCCCGAGCAGGACACGGCCGTCAACCTGCTCAAGGTCGACAACGCGGCCGTACGGCAATTGCAGCTCGACAAGCTCGCGCGCCTCAGGCGCGAGCGCGATCCCAAGGCGGTCGACGACGCGCTCGCCGCGCTCGCCCGCAATGCCGCCGGCGGCAACGGCAACCTGCTCGCGCTCGCGATCGACGCCGCTCGCGCCAAGGCGACGGTGGGCGAAATCTCGTCGGCACTGGAGCAGGTGTTCGGCCGCCATCGCGCCGAGATCAGGGCGATCACCGGCGTCTACAAGCGGGAGGTCGGCGCCATGTCGGAAGCCGTCGCACGCGTGCAGAAGCTCGTCACCGAGTTCGAGGCCAACGAAGGTCGAAGGCCGCGCATCCTGGTCGCCAAGATCGGCCAGGACGGCCACGACCGCGGACAGAAGGTGATCGCGACCGCCTTCGCCGATCTCGGCTTCGACGTCGACATCGGCCCGCTGTTTGCGACCCCCGCCGAGGCCGCGCGCCAGGCGGTCGAGAACGACGTACACGTTCTCGGTGTTTCCTCGCTCGCGGCGGCGCATCTCACACTCGTGCCGGAGCTCAAGGCCGCACTCGTCGGCGAAGGCCGCGGCGACATCATGATCGTGGTCGGCGGGGTGGTGCCGCCGCAGGACTACGCGGAGCTCGAACGCGCCGGCGCCGAGGCGATCTTCCCGCCCGGTACCGTGATCGCGGAGGCCGCCGAGGCGCTGCTCGAGAAGCTCAACCGGCGGCTGGGTCACGGGCGACAGGCGGCGGAGTGATCCGCCGATCTCGCGAAATCGCGCTGCGCGCGCAAGCCGCGCGCGCCAATGCGTTAATGCGATGTTTATTGATGTCGTCGATGGTGGGTTAGGGTATGGAATGCCCGATCCCAGCCGGCGCGTCCTGTGCCGCTGAAGAGGACGTCCACCCCCCTCATGGCAAATCGTCCCGCGTGTCCGCGTTTGCTGCCGCTCCTCGCGGCGACCTGCCTCCTGCTCGCCGGCTGCTTTCAATCCGACGAGCCGAAATTTCCGCTCGCGAGCGCGGCGGCAGCGCTGGGCGAGGGCGGACGCTACGCGCTCTACGAGCGCGATCCGGACGGCCGCTATCAGCGCCAGGAAGTGGTCGTGATCAAGCGTCGCGGCGACGGCGCCTATGATTTCATCGACGAGAAGGGCGAGGCGCAGATGGTCTCGTTCCACGCCCTGGGCGGCGGCCTTTTCCGTCGGGCAAGCGCAGGCGGACAAGGATCGGCCGGGCTATGGCTATGCGGTATTGCGCGCAAGCGATGGAGAAGCGCTGGTTTACGTGCCGCAATGCGATGACCAGGACAAGGCCGCGCTTGTGGCATCCGGAGTCGAAGTGAACGGGCAGCTGGAATGCATCCTCGATCGCGTCGGCGATACGACGGCGCTGTTCAAGCAGCTCGCTCTCGGGGAACCGGTCTCCAAGCTGGTGCGCGAATAGACCGCGCCGAGTGCGTGTCGACCAGGGCCAGGTCAAGCTCCAAGGCAGAGGCATGTCCACGCGCAGCCAATCTTCGGCTCCCGATCTTGCGAGCCTGGCACGCGGCATCCGCGGCGGGGAGCGCGCCGTGATCGCCCGCGCCATCACGCTCATCGAAAGCCGGCGCGCGGACCACCAGAAGGCGGCGCGCCGGCTGGTGCAGGAGCTGTTGCCGTCGACCGGCAAGGCCGTCCGCGTCGGCATCACCGGCGTGCCTGGCGTGGGCAAGTCGACCACCATCGATGCGCTGGGCACGTTCCTCACCGCGAGCGGCCACAGGGTGGCCGTGCTGGCTGTGGATCCCTCCTCGGCGCGCAGCGGCGGCTCGATCCTGGCCGACAAGACGCGCATGGCGCGGCTCGCCGGCGATGCCAACGCCTTCGTGCGGCCCTCCCCGTCGTCCGGGACGCTCGGCGGCGTGGCGGCGAAGACGCGGGAGTCGATGCTGATCTGCGAGGCCGCGGGCTATGATGTGGTCCTGGTCGAGACGATCGGCACCGGCCAGTCCGAGACCATGGTCGCCGACATGACCGATTTCTTCCTGGTGCTGATGTTGCCGGGCGCCGGCGACGAGCTGCAGGGCCTTAAGAAGGGCGTGGTCGAGATCGCCGACATGATCGCGATCAACAAGGCCGACGGCGACAACGTGGCGCGCGCCAAGGCCGCCGCCGCGGAATATCGCGCCGCGCTGCATATCCTAAGCCCGCACTCGCCGAACTGGTCGCCGCCGGTCGTCACTTATTCGGCACTGACCGGAGCGGGCATTGCCGAGCTGTGGACGACGATCCTCGACCACCGCCAGCGGATGACCGAAGCCGGAGAGCTCGATGCGCGGCGACGCCAGCAGCAGGTCAAGTGGATGTGGGCGATGCTGGAGGACCGCGTCTTCGCGCGGTTCAAATCCGACCCGGCGCTCAAGGCCAGGCTTCCCCGCATCGAGGCGGCGGTCGCCGAGGGGCGAACGTCGCCGGCGGTGGCGGTCGACGAGATCGCCGCCGCGCTGGGCGTCTGACCCCGCGCGGACGGCGGCCGACGTTGGAATCCCCGGAGAACATACCGATATATCGGGCGGCTGGCGGCGACTTCTCCGCGACTCCCGGCGGCCCTCTGGCGGCGACACGGAACAATGACGGCGACCATCCTCATCACCGGTTTCGGCCCGTTTCCCGGGGCGCCGTTCAATCCGACCGGGCCGCTGATCATGGAGCTCGCACAGCGGCGCCATCCCGCTTTCGCCAATGCCCGTCGCCTCGCGCATGTGTTCCCGGTGAGCTACGAGGCGGTGGACCGCGAGCTGCCGGCGCTGCTCACGGCCGCGGAGCCCGACGCGCTGATCATGTTCGGGCTGGCGGGGCGGGCGAACCACGTGCGCGTCGAGACACGCGCGCGCAATGCTCGCAGCCGACTGATGCCCGACGTCGGTGGAGAGGTTCCCCTCACCACCACCATCGCCCCGGGCGCGCCGGCGACGATGCCGTTGCGGACGCCGGTACGGCGGCTCGTCCTGGCGGCCCGCGCGGTCGGCGTGCCGGCGGCGCCGTCGCACGATGCCGGCCGCTATCTCTGCAACTACTTGTGCTGGCGGGCTGCCGAAGCCGTCCGCAGCGGCAGGCCGCGTCTGATCGCATTCGTCCATGTGCCGCCACTGCACCGCGCCGGAATCCGCTCGCGCGCGTCGCCGATGACGCTCGATGATCTCGCGCAGGCCGGCGAGGCGATCCTGCGCGCTGCACTTGCGGCCTGCCGACCACCAAGCGGCGCCTCGAACCCAGCTTGCTTTTGATGTGCCGCAATGACGCAATGCCTTGTGCGCGACTGTCCGCCCACGCCATATTTCCGTCGGTAACCCGAGTCTCATCTGGCTCCATGCGCCGTCCCGTTCGAACCGTGCTCGTTTGCATTCTCGCCCTGTTCCTCTTTCCCCTCGCGGTCCACGCGGCGCTCTATGCCGGCAAGGACCGCCCGGCGAGCTTTCGCGACGCCGACTGGTCGAGCGTCGGCATGCTGCCGCCGGCGGGCGCCGACCGCGCCGCGCGCTTCCTCGTCTTTACCGGTCGCACCGGCCGCTGGAAGGGCATTTTCGCCGTCCACAGCTGGGTCGTCTTCAAGCCCGAGGGCGCAAGCGCCTGGAGCCGTTACGACGTGGTCGGCTGGGGCCAACCCGTGCGCAGCAATGGCTGGGCGCCGGACGCGCGCTGGTTCGGCGACGCTCCGCACGTCCTCGTCGACGTGCGCGGCGCGGAGGCCGCAACGGTCATTCCGAAGGTCAAGGCCGCGATCGCCGCATACGGCTACGGCAATTTCGGTGACTACCGCATGTGGCCTGGACCGAACAGCAATACCTTCACCGCCGCCGTCCTGCGGGCGGTGCCGGAGCTCGGGACCACGCTTCCGTCGAACGCGGTGGGCAAGGATTTCCGCCCTTATCCCTATCTCGGCCTCACCGACAGCGGAACCGGCATCGAAGCGTCGCTGTGGGGTTTGCTGGGCGTGAAGCTCGGCTGGGTCGAGGGGATCGAAGTCAATTTTCTAGGGCTGGTCGCCGGCCTCGATCTGCGCCATCCCGCGCTGAAGCTGCCGGGCTTCGGCCGCATCGGCATGGATGACGGCACCGCCACGGCCGCAGCCGCGAAGTAAGGTGATTTCGGCCGCACGACGCGCCGCGGGCGGCGAACATGCTCCTCGTCACGGGATTTTGTCCGCAAGCCGCGCCGGTCGAGGTGACGCGCGCCGCGGCCTGTGCGAGTTTCCACGCCGAAACACGGGGCGAGCGCGATGCGCGACACATGGCCGCTGCTCGAGCAGATAACATTCCCGCCGATCCGGCGCGGGCGGCTCTATACCCTGCAGGTCAATGTCGGCTATCGCTGCAATCAATCCTGCGTGCACTGCCACGTCAATGCCGGACCGAACCGCCGCGAGGAAATGTCGGGCGAGACCGTCGACGTGGTGCTCGCCTTCCTCGCGACGAAGCGCGTGGCGGCCCTCGATATCACCGGCGGCGCCCCCGAGCTCAATCCGCACTTTCGCAGGCTGGTGCGCGCGGCGCGAAGCGCCGGCATGCGCGTGATGGATCGCTGCAATCTGACCATCCTCGAAGTGCCGGGCCAGGAGGATCTCGCGGCCTTTCTCGCCCGCGAGCGGGTCGACATCGTCGCGTCGATGCCTTGCTATCTCGAAGCCAACGTCGACCGCCAGCGCGGAAAGGGCGTATTCGATTGCTCGATCCGCGGACTCAAGCGCCTCAACGCCCTGGGCTATGGCGCCCCCGACACCGGGCTCGTGCTCAACCTCGTGTACAATCCCCAGGGTCCCGCGCTGCCGCCGCCGCAGGAGAGCCTGGAGGCCGACTACAAGCGTTCGCTCGGCGAGCGCTACGGCATCGTTTTCAATCGGCTCTACACGCTCGCCAACATGCCGATCCAGCGCTTCGGCGCGATCCTCCTCTCCAACGGCGAGTTCGCTCGTTACCTCGACCTGCTACGGCACGCGCACCTCGACGCCAACCTCGCGCACGTGATGTGCCGAAATCTCGTATCGGTCGACTGGCGGGGCTACCTCTACGATTGCGACTTCAACCAGATGCTCGACCTGCCGCTCCGGCACGCCGCGCGCGAGCGCTTGCACCTGTCGGATCTGCTCGATGCCGACATCGAGGGTGAGCCGATCCGGGTCGCCGGCCATTGCTACGGCTGCACCGCCGGCCAGGGATCGAGCTGCGGCGGGGCACTCAAAGACGCGGGAGCGGGGTGAGAGTGGCGCACGAACCGGCGCGGCCCACCCCCGTCCTCGCAGCAGACGCCGTTGCGCATGACCGGCGCGGCCCGCGTGCAGGACGTACCTGCCCCGCCGACTACCGCTACGCACCATCGGTGTTCGATCGACCGGCGGACTTTGCCGCCGACGTGCTCTACGTGGTCGGCGGACTCTACGGCAATCTCCCGGCGCTCGATTGCGTCGAGCGCTTTGCCGACGAAGAGGGAGCGGCGGTCGTCTTCAATGGCGACTTCCACTGGTTCGACGCCGACCGGGACTGGTTCGCCGAGATCGAGCGGCGCGTAGCGCGCCATCGCGCCATCCGTGGCAATGTCGAAACCGAAATCGCGCGCGCGAATGACGTCGGGGCGGGGTGCGGCTGCGCCTATCCTGCGTCGGTCGCGGAAGACGTGGTCCGCCGCTCGAACGAAATTGCGTTCGAGCTGCACCGGACCGCGCAAGCATTTCCGGCCGCGGCAGAACGACTGGCGGCACTGCCGATGCACCTCGTCGCGGAGGTCGGCGGATTGCGCGTCGGGATCGTTCACGGCGACGCCGCGACGCTGGCCGGTTGGTCGTTCGCGTACGACGCGTTGGACCAACCTGCCGCGCGCGCGATGCTCGACGCCGCGCGCCGAGCGGCGCGGATCGACCTGTTCGCCTCGACCCACACCTGCCTCCCGGTCTTGCGCGACTTCCAGTTTCGCGCCGGCCGCCTGACAATCATCAACAACGGAGCGGCGGGCATGCCCAATTTCGCCGGCGGCCGTATCGGCGTCATCTCGAGGATCGCGGCCACGCCGTCCCCGCGTCGGCCGCTCTATGGCCTCGTGCGCGAGGGGGTCCACATCGACGCCATCGCCCTCCCCTACGACAGCGACGCCTTTCTCCGCCGGTTCCTGGCACGCTGGCCGGAAGGCTCGACCGCCCATGCCGCGTATTTTCAGCGCATCACGGCGGGTCCGGATCATTCGCTCGCGCGGGCCGCACCTCCCGCCGCGAACCTCTGATTGGTCGTTGCCGGATGTGATCCCGCGCGCCATCATGCCGCCATCGCTGCACGAGCGCTGCGTGCGAGGTCGGCGTGTCGAGGCTCTCGATCATCATGCCGGTGCTGGACGAGGGCGAAGGCATCGCCGCCGCGCTCGATGCGTTGGCGGACCTGCGTTCGCTCGGCACCGAGG
>JBAUOM010000421.1:0-19081 GCA_049579765.1 Xanthobacteraceae bacterium | reverse complement strand
GACCTGCTGCGCGGGCCCCTCGGCGGAATTCTCGGCGGCGCCGCGGCCGGAACGGTGCTCAACGGCGGGCTCGGCGGCCTGCTCAAGCAACTCCAGCAGAGCGGTCAAACCGACGTCGCCCATTCCTGGGTCGGGCCCGGCGCCAACAAGACGATCTCCGAGGACGACCTCGCCGGCGCGCTCGGCGGGGATACCCTCGACGCGCTCGCGGATCAGACCGGGATGGGGCGCGACGACCTCCTGGCGGGCCTGAGCCGGTACCTTCCCCGCTTCGTCGACGAGCTCACACCCGAGGGCAGGCTCCCGACCGCGGAGGAAGCGGAGCGGATGGTCTGATCCCACCGACCCCGTCGGCGCCGGCCCGAAGGGCGGCGCGGGGGAGGTCGCCGGGCGGGCGCGCCGATCCGCCCTGCTTCGCGGCTTTTCAGCGCCGCAGCTGGAACGCCACCAGTGCCGCGATCATGACCGCGCCGCCGAGTGCCTGCAGCGGCGTGATCACCTCACCGAGGAAGAGCGCGCTGCCGATGGCGGCGAGCAGCGGCTCGAGATTCATGAACAGCGCCGTGCGAAATGCACCGATACGCACGGTGGAGCCGAACACGCCGAGCAACCCGGTCATGACCGCGACGCTGAGCGCGAGCAGGGCGAACCACCCGGACACGGTCGCGGGCGGCTGCCAGGTCAGCGTCGCCAGCGCCGCGCCCGTGAGCAGCGCGGACGAGGAGAGGAGCGAGTACCAAGTGATCCGCAGGGGATCGGCATCCTGCAGCATCGCGCGCGTCACGAGCAGCAAGCCCACCCGGCATCCGGCGGCGCCGAACGCGGCGACAATGCCGACGGTCGCAAGCGCCGTCGGATGGGCACCGATCATCAGCGCGAGGCCGAGAAACGCGACGACCGCCGCAACCGCCCCCCGCAAGCTGATCTTCTCCAGGCCGGTCGCCGCGGCAACCAGCCCGGTCAGCAGCGGATAGACGAAATAGGTGAGGATGGCGATCGGCACTTCGATCGCCTCGATCGCCTTGAACAGAAGAAAGACGTTGCCGGCGAATAGAACACCGAGGCCGAGCGCGAGCCGTCGCGCCTGCGGGGGGAAGGCGGCGGCGCGCGGGAAGAGGCGCAGCCAGACGAACATCAGCGCGACGCCGACGATCCCGCGCGCGGCCGAGGCGGTGAGCGCATCGGCGCCGGCTTCGAGCACGACCCTGCTCAGGACATCGCCGCAGGCGAACGACGAGGCGCCGAGCAGGGCCGGGCCGATCTGCGCCAAGCGGCCGCCAGCGCGCGGGATGGAGGATTGGGTCACTATCGAGCTTGCGGACGAGGGATGGGGAAGCGAGGCGGTGCGTTGAAGCGAAGTCGCTCAGATCGAACGGCGATTCCGCTCGCGGCATTTGTCGGGTCGCACGATCTTATCCGAGAAGATCAGGCTCCGGCAGCAGGGTTGTTCGGATACAGCCGCGAGCACATCCCCGTGCGTCGATTACGCGGGAGAGGCGCGTGAATGCCCACCGGATGTCGCCGGAGCCCCGCCTTGCGGCGTTCACTTCTTCTCCAGCATCAACGTGGTTTCCTTGCGGATCGCGGGCGTGAACCGCTCTGCCACCTTGGCAAGCAGCCACGGCAGCGTGACTTCGAGGCGCACCTGATCGTCGGCGACGTCGAGGATACCGGACGCGGTCTGGCCGAGCGCGCTGACATTGAAGGCGAGGCGGTCGTCGGTCCAGGTCTCCTCGCGGAAGGCGAGGAAGGCGGAATAGTTGGTGCGCGCGGCAGCGAAGCCAGACTTGATGCGGCGTACTGCTTCCTCGCGGCCGAGGCGATGCGGAATGGAGATGATCAGCGGCTTCGACATCGGTCTATCCCGGTTGCGATGTTGACGCCTGATATGGGGTCGCTCGCCGACGAGCGGAAGCTCCCTTCCGCGAAGCAAACGCCATTGCGGAGCCCCGGGGACTATGCAGAATCCTGCCCAACGCGCGGGAAACCGTATCCGGCGACCAGACCCACGCCGAGATCACCGACCGGCGCAAGGCAACAATGATTTGGAGGAGGGCGCGCAGATGACACTCAAGAGCAAGCTGTATATGAGCGTGGCGGCGATCGGTGTGGCCGGATTTCTGGCCCTCGCGCCGACGCAGGTCCGCGCCCAGACCGCGGTCACGATCGATGCCGACGATATCGGCGGCGTGGTCAGCGGACCGAGCGGGCCGGAGGCCGGCGTGTGGGTGATCGCGGAGACCACCGACCTTCCGACCCGCTACGCCAAGATGGTGGTCACCGACGACCAGGGCCGTTACGTCGTGCCCGACCTTCCGAAAGCCAAATACAAGGTATGGGTGCGCGGCTACGGTCTCGTCGACTCGCCGAAGCTCGACGCCGAGCCCGGCAAGCAGCTCAACCTCACCGCGGTGCCGGCACCGAGCGAGGCGGACGCGGCGAAATACTATCCGGCGATCTACTGGTACTCGATGATGAAGGTCCCGGCCGCGAGCGAATTCGGGAAGAAAGACGGCGAGATCCCCGAGAAGATCACGCAGAGCGAATGGCTCTCCGTGCTCAAGAACCGGGCTTGCGTCGGCTGCCATCAACTCGGGCAGCTGTCCACTCGCACGATCCCGGCGGCATTCGGCGAGTTCAAGTCGGGCGAGGATGCATGGCGGCGCCGCACCATGTCGGGCCAGGCCGCACCGCTGATGATCAACCCGCTGGCGGGGTATCTCGGCGGCGCGCCGTACAAATATCTCGGCGAGTGGACCGACCGCGTCGCCAAGGGCGAGCTGCCGCACAGCAAGCCGTCGCGGCCGCAAGGCGTGGAGCGCAACGTCGTAGTCACGACGTGGGACTGGGGGAACGAGAAGCAATACCTGCACGACCTGATCTCGTCGGACAAACGCAATCCGACGGTCAACGCGAACGGCAAGCTCTTCGGCTCGCCGGAATACGCGAGTGACGTGCTTCCCATCCTCGATCCCAAGACCAATACGGTCACCTCATTCAAAGCGCCGGTGCGCGATCCGCAGATGCCGGAGTCGCTCGGGCCCGGTCACGCCGCGGTCGAAAAGCCGGTGGCCCCGTCCGCTTATTGGGGCGAGGAAAAGCTCTGGGACAGCAGAGTCAACAATCACAATTCGATGTTCGACGGGAAGGGACGGCTTTGGCTCGCGGCGGCGATCCGCGCCCCGGCCAATCCCGACTTCTGCAAGAAGGGCTCCGACCAGCCCTCGGCCAAGCTGTTCCCGATCGAGAAGAATGTCCGCCAGTTGGCAATGCTCGATCCGAAGACGATGAAATATACCTTCGTCGACACCTGCTTCGGATCGCATCACCTCCAGTTCGACGCCAAGGACAGGCTGTGGACGAGCGGAGCCGGCGGGCTCGCCGGCTGGGTCGACACGAAGATGTTCGACCAGACCGGTGACGCGGCCAAGTCGCAAGGCTGGTCGCCGTTCGTGCTCGACATCAACGGCAACGGCAAGCGCGACGAATACATCGAGCCCAATCAGCCCATGGACACCAACAAGGATATGCGCATCACCGGCGGCTCTGGCACCTATGCCGTGATGCCCAATCCGGCCGACGGCTCGGTCTGGTACACCGTCGGGGTCTTCGCCGGCCGCGGCGGCGTGGTGCGTTTCGATCCGGAAACGCAACTTTCTGAAGTCTTCAACGTCCCGATGCCGGGCTTCGGCCCGCGCGGCGGCGATATCGACAGCAAGGGTGTCGTGTGGGTGTCGCTCGCAAGCGGCCACATGGGCAGCTTCGACCGCCGTCTGTGCAAGGCACCGCTCAACGGACCGAAGGCGACCGGCGATCATTGTCCGGAGGGTTGGAAATTCTACCAGTATCCGGGACCGGGCTTCGAAGGCATCGGCCAGAACAGCGCCGAAGCAAGCTATTACAGCTGGGTCGACCAGCACGATACGTTGGGGCTCGGCACGGACGTGCCGATTTCAACCGCCAACCTGCAGGACGGCTTCGCCGCGCTCAAGGACGGCAAGATGGTGCTGTTGCGCGTGCCCTACCCGCTCGGCTTCTACGCCAAGGGGCTCGATGGCCGCATCGACGATGCGAACGCCGGCTGGAAGGGCCGCGGCCTGTGGTCTTCGAGCGGCGACCGCACGCCCTGGCTGATCGAAGGCGGCAAAGGCAGAACACCCATGGCGGTGCACTTCCAGGTTCGCCCGGATCCGCTGGCCCACTGACCACCGTCGAGCCGCGCAACACGCCCGGCGCCGCATCGCCAGCGCCGGGCGATGCATGTAAGAGCCCCGAGCAAAAAAGCGAAGGACCACACGCGTGGTCCTTCGCAGACGAACGGCCGTCAGCCACGGCCGCGGTGACGCGCACGTGCCGCGTCACGGACAGTGATGGCGCTGGCCGTCGTAGCCCATATAGGTGCCGGAAGCCCGGTCGTAGGAGCGGAAGCGTTGCGCGCAATAGGCGCTGTCGTTGCTGTCGCGAGAACCGGCGGTGTAGCCGGGCGCGTAGGCGTAGTCCTGGCTGTAGGCATAACCGGGGCTGTAGGCATAGCCGGGGCCATGGACGTAACCGGGCGTATACGCATAGCCGGGGGTATAGCCGTAACCGTAGCCCGGGTAATAGGCATAGGCATCATAGCCGTAGCCCCAGTTCCACGGCTGCGCCGCTGCGAGCGCGCCGCCGATGATCGCGCCGGCAGCCACGCCCGGCGCCCACCCCCATCCCCCGCGCCAGCGCACGGTTTCCACCGATGGCGCCGCGGCATTTTGCAGTGACGACGGCGCCGCGATCGGGGCCGCGCCTGCCGGGACGGCAAACGACGCCACGCCGGCGGTCAAAGCGGCGGCGAGAAGTTTGCAAGGCATTTTCATGACGAATTCTCCACAGTTGCGACTGAACGGCGCGCCGCAGCACGGCACGACGCCATCGGTGCAACCCGTCGCCCGCAGGCTCCGTTCCGTGTTCCCGTCGGCGTTGTTCCGCCGCCCTGTTCACATCCGCGTGTGACGGCAGACCGTGACGTTGGCATGTCGCTAGGGGTGCGCGGAAGGGAATACACTCCAGACCGGCGCTGTTATCGGCCAACCAGATGAGCTTCCGCAACACGGAGGACCCCATGTCCACGATCGTCGGCCATCTCGCATTCATCGCCCTCGCCTGTGCCGTCGCCGCACCGGCGAGCGCGCAGCTCGCCGAGCGTAAGGATCTCAGCTACGCCATTGCCAAGACGATCGCGGAAAACGCGTTGGACGACTGCAAGGCCAGGGGCTACGCGGTGTCGGTCGTCGTGGTCGATCGCGGCGGCAACACCGTCGTTGCGTTGCGCGGCGACAATGCCAGCGTGCACACCATGGAAAACGCCCGCCGCAAGGCCTACACCGCAATGACCTTCAAGATGACCACGGCCGACTTCATCAAGGAGATGGCGACACGCCCGGTGCGGCGCGAGCAGACCACGCTGCCGAACGTGATCGCCATCGCCGGCGGCGTGCCGATCAAGGCCGGCAACGAGGTGATCGGCGGCGTCGGGCTATCCGGCTCGCCGGGCGTGGACGAGCCCTGCGTGAATGCCGGCATGGACAAGGTGAGAACCCAGCTGCAGTGAGCCTCGGCCGCGCCGAGAGATCGGACCACGGGCGATGATGAAGCGCGAGACATTCGCGATCGCGAGCATCTACGTGCCGGCGAAACGCCGTGCGACGCTCGATCCCGAGAAGGCGCGCGAGATCGCCGAGAGCATGTTGCAGGTCGGTCAGCAGACCCCGATCCTCGTACGACGGGATGGTGACCGCTTCGTCCTGGTGGAGGGTCTGCATCGTCTGGAAGCGTGCAAGCGACTGGGCGAGGAAACGATCGTCGGATACGTCGTGCAGGCGCGGCGGCATTGAGGGCATCCACATTCATGTCGAGCGACATGGTCTCCGGGTGACTTGCGACCGAAACCGATCCCACAGCCGCGCCGTCGCAGCGTGCGGTCACTGCTTTCGCCCCGGCGCCTTCATTGCCTTGACTAGCTCGTCCGCCAGCACGTTCTGAATCCCCTCCGGAAGGAGCACCGCGGTGAGCCGCCAGCGCCATTGCAGCAGCTTGAACTCGAGACCGAACCGCTGCGGAGGCGGCACCGACCGCGGCAGCGCTACGTCGAACCGGGCCAGCCCATATTCGGAGGCCACGAAAACCTGCCAGGCATTGCCGAGGCTCTTGCTCGAGATCCCGATCGCATCCTTCGGCACCTCCGGCACTACCGTTACCGGCCAGCCGGTGGTGAGGAACTCGGACAAAGCCTCGGCCGATATCACCTTGGCGACGATCGGATCGGCGATTGCGAAGGCCGCACCCGCCATGCTTTGCACCAGTGGGCTCACTTGCGTGCCGGAGCGGCGCACATAGGCCGCGACGATCTGTTGGGCGAGGGACCGCCTCACGGAATCGAAATAGACGTACCGTTTCACCGTTTCGACATCGCGCATCTCGAAGGCGCGCACGAGCATATAGAGATCGTAGAGCGGCCACGCCACGTAGCCGCCCCATGCCAGACCCAGGACAACGACCGCCGCGATAGTTTTGCGCATGCCTCCCGGCGGCGACGCACTTGCGGGCCGACCACCGCCACCTGTTCTTGAACGGCGTTCACCAGCTCGTTCCGAACCGCGGCGAAGTTACAGTTGTTGTCGGCGGCTGGCGAGAGCGGAGAACAGGGCGCAAGCCAGACCAGTGTGGCGGTTCAGAAGTCCGCATCATTCTCGCGGAGAGTCCGAAATGCGGACTTCTGAACCAAAGCCACACTAGATCAATAAGTTGCTAGTGTCCTTCGATTCCGAAGTTCGCAAACGAGGGTGCCGCAGAATGATGCGAACTTCGGAATCGGGACACTAGAGGGGTTCCAAGCGGCCCGCGCTGCGCGCTCTCGTATGGGCTGCCTCATCTCCGCCGGAGGAAAAAATCGCCGCCGGCGCGCAATGGTGCAGTGAGCCGCCAGCTTGTAGAGGTCAGAACGGCTTTGAGCTGCAGGTGCGAGCGCTCGAAGCTCGCTTGCAAGCGTTCGGTCTCCGCGACCTGCGACCCAAACGCGACCTGCAGTTGAGCCTTCGCTTGGGTAATGGCGTTCAGCTCTTGGGCAATGGCGTTCAGCTCGGCCTTCAGGCTCAGACCGTGCTCCAGGCTGTGCTCGTCGTACTCGGCGATCCAGCCGTTCACCGGGTGTCTGTCCGTCAAGGTGCGCAACAACGATCCTTTCGGGGGTCGATAGGATTTTTGTACGCCATGATGAACGAGCGTCGAATTCCAGACGTGGAGAAACAGCGCCGATTCGATTTGGGCAGTCAGGTCGGCCGTCCTCGCCGGACGCAGCACTTCCAGCGCCCGGGTGTAGTGGATCGGATAGCAGACCGATGCCGCGGCGGCTCGATCCAGCCAGCCGCGCTCGTCGAGCACCCGGGTGAACAAGCGCGGGCCGGTATCCCCCCATTTGACGTTGCGGCCGAGCTTCACCGCCTGATCCAGGCATTGCCTCATGACCGGATGATTGGGCTCGAAATACATCGTCCCGGGCGCGACGAAGTCCGCATCCTGGCGCGCGAAAAAATCGTCGGCCGCGGGAATCCGGTCGGTTAGGCACACGACGTCGGTGTCGATCCACCAACCGCCCTTTTCGACAAGGAGCTTGTATCTGAAGAAATTCGAGAACGCCGACGGCGATCCCTTACCGAAACCTTCGGCTTGGTAGACGAAGACTTCGTCCCGAGCGATGAGCTCGGCGGCGTCGCAGACTCTCACACCGGCCGGGACGACGAGGTTCGCGTCGTAGGTATAGAGATCGACGGCGTGTCCCCAATCGATGAAGGATCGCAGACAAAACAGCTCGTAGGGCGAGAGCGGCCCGCCGTGCCAGAACGACTGGAATCGGTGTCGGGGGGAGCTGCACCTGCCCATCATCGCGCGCGCAGTCACCCGATCGACGGCAGCCCCGTCCGCGGCTTCGGTCTCGGAAGCCGATAGCGCGGCAGATGCGGCACGTGTTGCGCGCAGCTCGTCGAGGAGAAACTCCATCATGTCCAAGATCGGCGGGAGGAGCGCGATGCCGGCGGAATTCGTGTATCGCAATCGGTCGTATGCCGGAGTCACCGGCTGGCGCACCAGCACCTTGTGATGCCGCATCTCACCCGGCTCGCCATAGATATCCACGTATACCAGCGCCGCTTCGGTGAGATCGGCGGCCGAGAGGGTCGGCTTGCGCTTGAGCAGTTCGACGAACTTTTCGTACTGCCAGCCCCAGCCCGGATTGTAGTCCGATCGTGACCCCCAGGAGAGGCGACACACGGAAGTCCGCAGGATGAACTGGTCGATCGAGCGAACTGGGAAATGGGCGAGGCTTACTGCATCGAGCCAATGTTGCGGAACCGGCCTGCCGTCGACGGAGACCGCGTGATGGCCCTCGTTGAGGACAAACCCCGGGCGTTTGATCAGGCCGCCCGGGATGACCACCTTCCCTAATTTGCTGCCGATGTCCGGAAGCGTGCTGGCGCGATGCACGATCCGCCGCAGCACGTCCGTTTCGTTCAAGTCATCGTTCTCGGTCGGGATGTAATTTTCTACCTTCAACAGGCCGATGCCCGCGCGGTCCAAATCGGCAAGCGCGGCTTCCAGCGCCGCTCGATCCGGAACGCGAATAAACTCGTCACCGTCGATGGGGATCACGAAATCCCAGGGATAGTCATCAAACGCGCGTTTGATGAGCTGGGTCATTTTCGAACTCTGATAGAAGGTGCCGTGGTCCTCGCGGCTCAGCAGCAACGGAAGTCCTTCGTCCGCCAGCTTGCGCAGGATGACCGGGGTGCTGTCGGTGCTGCGATGGTCGAGAATGTAGAGGCAGTCGAGAAATGCCGCGTTGTGGCGGACGAATGATTCTATGATGTCACATTCGTTGCGAACCGTGGTGACCGCAGCAATATGCATCCGCGAACGTTCCCCACGCTGAATTCCGGCCGCCATTCACCTGACATGTCCGGATCGGGCCGGCACTGTGCTCTTCCAGACGATCGATCGGCCATGGTCTGGCGTGAGCCGCGCGCGGTGGCTCACTGCGACCCGCCACCGGCTCTTGCGTTTCGTGTCGACCGCAGGTCGCTTCGGTTGTCGCGCGTACGGTCGCGCCGGACGGACCGTGCCGGCACGGGCATCCGTGGCATCCGAGCGCGTGAACAGCTGGCCCATTCCACGGATTTCCATTGGAAAATGCCTATGATGCTTTCATGCCTCCCGTCAACTTGGGTCTTTTCGCGCCGTGTTTTCAACCGTCATCAATTGCCCCGCCCGGAAACGCCGCGCGCCGGGGCGCCCGCGGGCGCACCCCGCTGCAAGCCTCGATCTCCCGGCGCTTCCAGAAATACCGCCCGACCGTTCGGCGGTGGTGGCTGGCCGGGGTGCGAAACCGATGGCAGATGCTATATTGCCCCGAGCGGCGACTCGTTGACCGGGGACAGATCATGCCCGGGCGGGCTGCCGCAAGGCAGCGCCCGGCAGCCGTTGCCTTCACCAGCAGTCGAAACATCGTAATCGCGGGCCTACCTAGGGCTGCCAAAGCTAGGTCCGCCATCGAAAGGAGGTGATCCAGTGTCTCATTGTCTATCGCCGCGGTCGCCGGCATCCGTGAACTGGATCCTTGCCTCCGTGGGGGTCCACGTCATCTGACCCGTCGCGCAAGCGACGTTGCACGGCATCAGCCGGACCACGGCACGACAATGGAAGGGCCGCCCGCCGGGGCGGCCCTTCTCCGTTAGTATGCCCTGGTCGCTATTGCGGCTTGATCTTGCCTTCGACGATCACCTTCTTCCATTTCTCGTATTCGGAGCCGGTGAACGCCGCGGCGTCGCCCGAGCTGGTGCCGCGCGGCGTGATGCCGATCCGGGCGAAGGCCGCTTTCAGCTCGGGATGCTGGAGGACCTCGTTGATGGCGCCGTTGAGCTTGGCGAGCACCGCCGGCGGCAGGCCGGCGGGGGCGTAGATGCCGATCCATAGATCGACGTCGAAGCCGGGCAAGGATTCCGCCACCGTCGGCAAGTCGGGATAGACCGGGCTGCGCACCGATCCCGTGGTCGCAATCGCCCTCACCCGATTGTCTTTGGTGAACGGCACCGCGCCGGCAATGCTGGAGAACGCGAGTGGCACCTTGCCGCTCATGACATCGGGATAGGCCGCGCCTATGCCACGGTAGGGCACGTGCGTCATGTCGATTCCGGTGCGCAGCTTGATCATCTCGCCGGCGAGATGCGGCGCAGTGCCGACGCCAGCCGACGCGAAATTGAGCTTACCCGGGTTCGCCTTGGCGTAAGCGATGAGCTCGTCGAACGTCTTCACCGGCAAGCTCGGCGACGCCACGATCACCACCGGCGAAGAGCCGACAATCGAAACCGCCTGCAAGCCCTTGAACAGATCGTAGGGAACGTCGGCTTGCAGCGTCGGATTGGTGACCAGCGCCGGGTCGGTCAACAGAATGGTGTAGCCGTCCGGCGCGGAGCGCGCGGTCACGTCGGCGCCCACCATCCCGCCGGCCCCCGGCCGGTTCTCGGCCACGACCGACTGCCCCAGCGTCGCGCTCAGCCGCAGCGCGAGGTTGCGGCCGGCGGTATCGATGATGCCGCCGGGAACGTAGGGCAGCACGATGCGGATCGGCTTGCTGGGATAGGTCTGGGCATGCCCGACTGCGGCCGAAATCGCGAGCACGGCCCAGCAGAGCAGCCCCCGGGCCGCCAATGCAAAGACAGTCATTTTGTTGGATCCTCCGTTGGCAGGGATTGAGGTCGGATGCCGGCTGCGGCATGCCCGTTGCAATCTGTGCGCCGCTCACTGCGGCTTGATACCCAATCGCGCGACGAGCTCCTTGACCGCCGGAATCTCTGACCGAAGCCGCGCCGCGAGCTGCTCCGGCGTGCCGGCGACGATCTGATAGCCGGCCCGGCGCGCCTGCTCGCGTGCCTCCGGTGTTGCGAGCGCCGCCCGGCTCTCCTTTGCCAGCAGCGCGACGATCTCGGGGGGAGTTCCGGCCGGCGCAAACAGTGCGTTGAACGTATCCGAAACAAACCCCGGGAAACCCGACTCGATCATGGTCGGCACCTCGGGCAGCGAGAACCAGCGCTCGGCGCCGGTCACCGCGAGCGCCCTGAACTTGCCTTCCTTGATCAGCGGCTCGACCGGCGCGAGCGCAACCGAGCCGACATGCACCGTACCCTCGAGCACGGCCATGGTCGCCGGGCCGCCGCCGCGATAGGGGATGTGCACCATGTCGATACCCGCGCGCAGTTTGAGCTGTTCGGCGGTGAGGTTTGACTTGGTGCCCGCGCCCGGGCTCGAATAGTTGAGCGCGCCGGGGGCGGCCTTTGCGCGCGCGATCAAGTCGGCAACCGATTTGATGTCGGAATCGGAGCGCACGAACAGGACGTTGGGCGCGTTGACGAGCTCGCAGATCGGCACGAAGTCCTTCAACGGGTCATACGGCAGATTGTTGTAGAGCGCCGGGTTAACGGCGATGGCGGTCGAAGTAAGCAGCAGCGTATAGCCGTCGGGCGTCGCACGGGCCGCGATGGCCATGCCTGGATTGCCGCCCCCGCCGCCACGGTTGTCGACGATCACCGATTGTCCGAGCGACTTCTGGAACGCGAGCGCGACGATGCGCGCAATGATGTCGGTCGGTCCGCCCGCCGGGAACGGCACGATCAGGGTGATCACGCGCTCGGGATAGCCGGCGGGCGCGGCGGCGGAAGCGAGCAACGGCGCCGCGGCCGCGGCCAATGCAGCCGCCAACGCATGCCGCCGGCACATCCGTCCGATACCACCATGGCTGTCGCGTCCCATGTTCGTGCTCCCTCCCTGCTCGTCCCGATTGCTCAGGTTTTCCGCCGGCCGCCCGCGGGACAAGGCGCCGACGGCGTTCTAGCCGAGCCAATCAAATCCCGCTGCGGTCCAAACGTCGCGCCCGGCCGGGCGCAAGAGCGCGGCGATGAAGGCGGCGGCCGCCGCCCTATCGGCGCAGCTTGCCGAGATCGCGGCGGCGTAGGTCGTGTCGTTGCCGAACGGCGCGGGCAGCTTGCCGATCACGCGCGCACCCTTGATCGGCACGATTTCCGCTACCAGGGTCAGCCCGATATCCGCCTTGCCGTCCGCCACCCGTGCGGCCACCTCGCCGCCGTTCTTCTGCGGCATGCCCTTGCGGGCGATCTCGTCTCCCATGCCCATGCGCACCCACAATTGAGCGAGGTGGACGCCGGCCGAGCCGCCGACCGCCGGGTCGCTGAAGGCGACGGTACGCGCCGCGGTCAGCGCCCGCTTGAACGCCTCGGGAGTGGCGACGTCCGGCGCCGCAACGCCCTCGCGCACGGCGACACCGATCGAGGTGCGGGCGATGTCCTTGCGGCTCCCCAGCACGACCTCCCCCGCCCGCTCCATCTGCGCGATGGCTGGCGCGCCGAGAATGAGGACGTCGGCGGTGGCGCCCGCCGCAAGTTGCGCCTGCAATGCGCCGACCGTTCCGAACGTGATGTCGACCCGTCGACCGGACTCGCGCGAGAAATCGTCCGCCAGCGCGTTGACCGCCGCGGTCATCGAGCGTGCGCACAGCACCTTGAGTTCCACGGCCATGAACGTCATTCCCGTGCGAATATGATATGAGACCGTTCGTGTGGCGGTCGAGACGTCCGCATCGTTCTTGGGGCGAATCCGAAACGCGCACGTCTCGACCAAAGCCACACTAGATCAATAAGTTGCTGGTGTCCCTGGATTCCGAGTTTCGCAACCGAGCGTGCCGCACAATGATGCGAGCTTCGGAATCGGGACACCGGCGCGCCGCTCGATTCGAGCCAAGCGAGGAGCAAGACATGCGCGGGAGGGGGGCGTCGATCGCGGCGCTGGCAGCAACGGCGTTGGCATTTGCCACCGGCGCGCGGGCCCAGGATTGGCCGACGCGCCCGGTCACCATGCTGGTTCCGTTCGCGGCCGGCGGGCCGGTCGACGTGCTCGGGCGCATCCTGGCGCAATATCTCGCCGAGGTGATCGGCAGCCAAGTGATCGTGGACAACGTGCCCGGCGCAGGCGGCATGACCGGCTCGCTGCGGGTGTCGCAGGCGGCGCCCGACGGCCATCTGTTCGTGCTGGGCTCGATCGGCACTCATGCGCTCAATCAGACGCTCTCGAAGAATCCGCTCTACAACGCCGCCGCCGACTTCGCCCCGGTCGCGTTGATCGCCGATGTCGGGCTCGTGCTGATCACACGCAGAGACTTGCCGGTCGACGATCTTGCGCAATTCGTCGCCTATGCCAAGGCCAACCAGGCGAGCATGCAGTTCGGCTCGGGCGGGGCAGGCACCTCCTCGCATATCGGTTGCGTGCTGCTCAACCAGACGATCGGCATCGACACTGCGCACGTCCCGTATCGCGGCGGCGGCCCGGCCATGGCCGACCTCGTCGCCGGGCGGGTCGATTATATCTGCAACATCGCCTCGACCGCCGGCCAGGCGATTGACGCAAAGCAAGTCAGGGCGGTCGCCGCGCTGACGCGCGAGCGCTCGCCGATCCTGCCCGATCTGTCGACCGCGCACGAGCAGGGCCTCGACGGCTTCGATGCCTACACCTGGAACGCCGTGTTCCTGCCCAAGGGAACGTCCGCGACCTTGGTGAAGCGGCTCAACGAGGCGCTGATCACGGTGATGGACAACCCCGCCTTCCGCGAGCGGCTTCACGCGCTCGGCCTGATCGTGGTTGCGCGGGAACGTCGCTCCCCCGCCTATCTGCGCACCTTCGTCGAAAGCGAGATCGAGAAATGGGCGGTCCCGATCAAGGCGAGCGGCGCGAAACAGGACTAGCAACCGGCCAAGGCGTTGACAGCAAACCCGCGCACCCACCGCAAAGGCAGTGGCCGTGATCCGAGGCATTCCGGAACGGCGGCACGGCTGTCGGAGAAGAGAGGAGCAACCATTGCAAAAGCTCAGCCAACTCGTCCGCGGCAACGATCTCATCGTCGCGCCGGTGGCGCTCAACCCGATCATGGCGCGGCTCGCCGAGGAGGCCGGCTTCAAGGCGGTGTACATGAGTGGCGGCTCGCTCGGTTGGTACAAATGCGTGACCGAGGCCAACATCACGTTGCCGGAAATGGCGCAGATCGCGCTCGACATGCGCGCTGCCTGCAGCCTGCCGATCGTGCTCGACGCCGGCGGCGGCTGGGGCGACCCGATGCACGCCATGCGTACGATCGCGCTGGCGCAGGCCGCCGGCTTTGCCGCGATCGAGATCGAGGACCAGTTGCTTCCCCGCCGGGTCGAGCATCACGTCGGCATCGAGCATCTGGTCCCGACCGAGTTCATGGTCGAGAAGGTCAAGGCCGCGGTCGCCGCGCGCACCGATCCCGATTTCATTATCGTGGCGCGCACCAATGCCCGCCGTCTCCATGGCCTCGATGAAGCCCTGCGGCGCGGCGAAGCCTTCAAGAAGGCCGGCGCCGACATGATCTTCGTATTTACCCGCGAGGCCGCGGAGCTGCGCATCCTCGGGGAGCGGCTGGCGCCGCCCCTGATGACATTCGCACCGCCCGACGGCTTTGCCGAGTTCCCGCTCAAGGAGCGCGATCTCGCCGCGCTCGGCTTCCGGCTCGCCGCCTCCTCCGGCACCGCCTTCGCGGCGATGGTCAAGGCCGTGCGGCAATCCTACGAATGCCTGGCGCAGGGCAAGATCGATCCGTTTATCGGCAAGGGCAATGTCGAAAAAGAAATGAAAGCGGCGATGGCGACCACCGGTCTCGACCGCCTGCTCGAGATCGAGCGGCGCACGATGAAAAACTAGCGCGCATGTCCCGGAAAAGTGGGCACCGGTTTTCCGCCAAGGGCATGCGCAAAGCCAAAGAATCTAGAGCGCATCCCGATTCGACCCAATCGGATGCGCTCTAGCGGCGTTGAGGCTGCGGTTGTCCGCGTCGCCGCTCACAATGGTCGGCGGGCGCATCGTCTGCGCCGCCGGCTCCCGTACGGAGCTGGAGGTGGAACAGACGCCCGGAGGCGCAGGGGCCACGCACAGGGCTACGAACCGCGCGAGTTCGGCACGAACAGATCACGGGCGCCCGGCTTGAGCACAACATAGGCGCGGCGCCACGGCTGGTCGTCGATCAGCCGCCACTTGTGCCCCGTCCCGACGTCATCGGTGGCGACCAGCACGTCTCCCGGACGCACGACGAACGTCTCTCCGTCCCGCGTCGTGAACTCGAGCGTACCCGAGAGTGTGATCACGTATTGCGGCTCGGGCGCGTCATGCCAATCGAAAGTGGAGTGCGCCGGCGTCTCCTTGCAATGGATCGCGACCACATCGGTGCGATCGTTCTCGGCAATCGTCCCTTCCACGACGTGGGAAGCGTTGTCGGAACCGGTATAAAGCTTGAACGCGTGCAGCATGAACGACCTCATGGCCTGGCGGGAAACCAGCGCGCCTCGAGCCGCGCGAACTCCCCATTGCCGCGCAAGGCGGTGAGCGCGCCGTTGACCGCCTTGCACAAGCCTTCATTTTCCTTGGCAAACGCTATGCCGAGCCGCTCGTGGGTCGGCACCTCGAACGCCACCGTCAACTGCGGGCGCTGCTTGACCAGCCACGAGATCACCGGAAAGAGCTTGATCACGAGACCGATGCGTCCGGCTTCGAGGTCGTCCAGCGCCCCGGCGATGCCGTGATAGGGGTAGTACCTGATGCCGGCGATCGCGCCCTCGGCCACGAGGCGCCGCGCGACATAGTCGGAAGTGTTGCCCGACTGGATGCCCGCGATGAGCCCGCGCAGGTCGGCGACGGAGGAGACATTCGGGGTCCTTTGGCGGTTCACCGCCACCCCCTGGTTGAATTCGAGATAGGCTTGCGAGAACAGCGCGATGGCCGCACGTTCCGGCGTGATCGTGGTCCCCGAGATCACCGCGTCATAGCTGCGCTTCGCCAGCCCGTCGAAGATGCCGTTGAAGTCGTCACCGGCATAGCGCAGCGGCTGCAAGGCCACGTCCAGCTGCGCGCAGATCGCGCGCATGAGCTCGACATCGAAGCCGCCGGCTGAGCCGTTCTTCATAACGTCGAACGGCGGATCGGGATAGGCCGACGCGACGATCAACGTTCCCGGCTTCAGCGTCGGCGCCATCTATTCCGCCGCTTCGCGCAGCGGACGCGGATAGATCAGGTCGTAGAGCTCCGGCCGCTGCCATTGCGGCCCGAGCAGGCCCTGCTTGACCGCGTACTGCTCTGATGAACCCACCTCGTCACGGGTCGCGCGCAGGTGGCGCAGGCGCTCCAGGCTCACGTCAACCACCGTCATCCCGGCGATGGTGCTCTCGAACAGGATCTCCTCCGGGCCTGCGACCATGGCCAGTCCGCGCTCGGTATGGTCGAACAGGTTCTGCGTCGTCGCCACGATCGCCAGGTTCTCGATCGCGCGGGCCCAGATCAGCGTCCGCCACGTCGCCCACAGCTTGCCCTTGTCCTTGCCCGCCGGCATGAAGATCAGTTCGGCGCCGCGCAGCGCGAGCGCCCGCGTGACCTCGGGCATATAGACCTCGCTGCACATCGCCAGCCCGACCTTGCCGTGCACCGTGTCGAAGACCGGAAACTCGCTGCCCGGCACCCACTGGAACTCCCACGCCGGCCCGCCGGTGTAGATCCAGGGGCCGTTCGGATGCGTGCGGCGGTAGCGGGCGGGCGCACGGCCGTCGGGATAGGCCATGCAAATGAGATTGTGGGCGGTCGCCGCCTGGTCATCGATCGGCGCGATGGTGCCGAACACCACGTGCGTCTCGTGCCTGGCCGCCGCCTCCACCATTGCCGCGGTGGGATCGAAGCGCGCCGGCATGCGCCACGGACCGGGATAGGTCTCGGGGAAGCACACGAAGTGCGCTCCCTGCTCCGCGGCGCAGGCGATGGCGCGCACCGCGTCGGCCACATTGGCCTCGTCGGCGCCGGGCCGATGGCAGATCGGTTGCACCACGGCGATGCGGAAGGTCATGGCTCCACCTCCACGAGGTCGTATCCGTCTTCGCCGCCAGAGTGAAGCCGCGCGACCGCACGGTCAAGCAATCGGCTTCCATCTTGCCGCATGGCGCTGACGCATCACGAGCGTGCCGATGATGACGAGATTGACGGCGTTGGCGGCAACCCCGGCGGCGAAAGCCGGCGCGTAGGTGCCGAAATGATCGTACAGCGTGCCAGCCAGCCAGCCGCCGAGCGCCATCCCACTTCCGCTGAACAGGAGGAACCAGGGAATCCGCCAATAGGCTTCGGACGCCGGAAACAACTGTCGGATCGCCAGGACATAGGCGGGGATGATGCCGGCGAATCCCAACCCGAAGGCGGCCGCAACTGTGAACAGCCCGACCTCATCCTGGGTGAGCATGAAGGCCGTCATCGCGATGATCTGGAACGCCGAGCCCATCAGCACGGTATTAAGGCCGCCGATCCGATCCGAGACCCAGCCCCAGAACTGCCGGCTGACGAACGCGGTGCCCAGCAGCACCGACAGCATCGCCGCGCCGTGCGACGCCAGGATGCCGAGATCGCTGCAGAGCGCGGGCAGATGCGCCTGCGGCATGGCCATCGGCGTGCAGCAGAAGATGACCGCCACGGCCAATAGCGCGAAGACCAGATTGGGCGGCCAGCCCATCACGGCGGCGCGTGTCGATACGGTCGCAAACGTGCCGGCCGGCAGCGGCGGTTCCGGCGGCCGCCGCAGGAAGACCACCGCCAGCGGGATGACCGCGACAACCTCGACGAGACCGTAAACGAGCATGGTCTGGCGCCAGCCGACCAGCGCGATGGCGCGCTCGAAGATCGACGGCCAGATCGCGCCAGCCACGTAGCTGCCGCTTGAAATCAGCGCGAGCGCGGAGCCGCGGCGGCGATCGAACCAGCGGCTGACATAGACGTAGAACGGCGCGTTCATGCCGCCGATGCCGAGGAAGCCCATGAACAGGCCCTGGCCGACATAGAGCTGCCAGGTCTCGCCCCCGGTCGACAAGGCGAGGCCGGCGCCGATCATCAGCGCGCCGAAGGTCACGGTCCAGCGCACGCCCACCTTTTCGGCGATATGGCCCATGACGATGCCGCCGCTGCCGAAGCCGATCCATGCGAGCGAGGTCGCCAGCGCCGGGACCGAGCGCAGCCCCGCGGTTTCGGCCGCGATCGGCTTGAGCGCGACGACGATGATCCACGGCGCGCCGAATGACAGACCCAGGATCACCAGCACGACGGTGGCAACGATCCAGGACGACCTCGTTTCGATCGTTTGCACGCTTATTCGTTCATGCATCTAAGTCGTTCACGCGTTCGCTTTGAGGGATCTCGAGACGGCGCCGGCACGCCGCAAAGCACCCTCGCCATCGGCCTGGAAGCAGGCGTCGATGCCCAGAGTTCGCGCTGCCGCTATGCGGCCGAGTCGGCGGCGAGCAGCGCCGCGCCGAGACGCGCGGCGAAGGACAACCTCATCATTGGCGCTCCACCCTCGATCTTGTTTCTTTGAGCATCGAATCTAGCCTGTTCCCGGCCGCGACGCGAGGCCGCGGAACTGGGGACAGGTCTGTGCAAAACGAACGTCGAAGCTTGTGGACAAGCTCGGGCCTCGCTCCTCACTGCCCATTGTGGATAATTCCGTGGATTACGGACGCAAGGCTCGCCGGCACGGCTGCGCCCGCGCCGGAGACACGAGACGGATGGGATGATATCGGGATGCAAACGAGAGTTTTGAGCAATGTCCGCGCCCTCGCCGCCTCCCGCCACCGTCGTCGCGCGGCTCTCGACCGATGCGGCCACGGCACGAAAGATCAGCGACGCGCTCACTGAACGCTTCGGCTCCGAGCTCGAGTCTCGCGCCGCAGCCGCCTCGGCCTTCGAGGAGCCGGATGGGCGCTGGACGCTGGCTATCCATTTCCCCGATCGGCCCGACGAGGCGGCGCTGCGCGCGCTGGTCGCGTCGGTCGCTGGAACGACGGCGGCCGACGCGCTCGTGTTCGATACGCTCGCCGCCACGGATTGGGTGCGCCAGAGCCTGGAAGGCCTCCAGCCGGTCGACGCCGGCCGTTTCGTCGTGCATGGCGCACATGCC
>JBAUOM010000420.1:0-7088 GCA_049579765.1 Xanthobacteraceae bacterium | reverse complement strand
AGGCTGAAGTCACCGATCGGACGCAGGTCGATCTGGTCGCCCTCCGCGCGGCTGAAGTCCCTGATGAGGTCCGCGGCGGCTCCATAAGAGTGAATATTGCCGATGTCGTCGATCGAGCTGAAGACGAACCTGTCCGCCCCGGGACCGCCGATGAGGACGTCGCCCTCGAACACCAACGACCCTGAGTCCAGCATCCTGACGAGGTTGGCGCCGCCATCGAGCGTGTCGTTGCCCATGCCGCCCTCGAGGTGGTCGGCGCCTCGGCCGCCCCACAGCGTATCATCGCCGCCGAGCCCGAAGAGCTTGTTGTCCTGGTCGTTGCCAACCAGGAGATCACCGAAACGCGAGCCGGAGACGTTCTCGATATCGACGAGCGTGTCGTGCTCGGCGTCGCCGTTGAACCCGCGTCCGGTTGCCAGGCTGACGAACACCAGCGCATCGGAGTTGCCGTAAGCCGCCGTGTCGTTGCCGCTGCCACCGTGGAGGTAGTCGGCATCGTCGCCGCCCTGGAGCCAGTCGTCGTCGCCGCCGCCGTAGAGGTGGTCGACGCCATCGCCGCCGAAGAGGTGATCGTTGCCGGCCTCGCCCGAGAGCGTGTCGTTGCCGGTCTCGCCGTAAAGCCAGTCGTTGTTGTCGCCGCCGTAGAGCCAGTCGATGTCGCCGCCGCCGTAGAGGGTGTCGTCGCCGCCATATCCGAAGATTGTGTCGCTGAACATCGTGCCGTGCAACGTTTCGCCTACGCCGCTGCCGTGGATGATGGGCATGGGTGCTCTCCACCGGCGTTCTGGCCCGCCGTTCGGCTGGGTCGCCCGTCGACCCTCAGCAAGGTGTCGCTGGGGACGGCTCGCCGGTTCTCGCGACACAAGAAAAAAGAATGCAGCGCGCCATTGAACCGGGGGAGCGCCTCGCGGCGACTAACCAGCTTGGTGGTTCTGCCCTACGAGACCCCGGTGATCGTCGAAAGCGCGGACGGCAACGCCGCCTCTCCAGCCGCCTGAGGGGCTGCCTGGTTCTGGCTCAAACCATGCGCCGGGCCACCTGCGGGAGCGGGAGCCATATCGCCGTCGTGTCAACAGCGGACATTGGCGTCCGCCGGACGAGGTCACGTCCCGGCGAGCCGCTGCCGCCTCGAACGGCCTGAGATGGTCCGCCATCGCCTTCTGGAAGGCCGGCGGCGCCTGGCAGCGTTCCTGATACGCCTTACGCCTTCATCGCGGGTCGCCCGGACACGATGTTGGTATGGCGCAGGATGCGCAGCACTGTGGTCATCAGCAGATCCTCCGCCGTGAACCGGCCCGCAAGATAGTCGCGGCCGCGGCACGGCGAGCGCGTCGCCCGCGCCCGCACGATCCGTTTCACGCTGCATCCGTCCTCGCCGGGGTGGCCGGCCGGGTTCGCCCGTCGTCCTCATAGCGGTCATGCCGCTTCACCCAGTCCATGAGGTTGCCCCTCTTGGTCTCGTTGCGCCCTTTGGGCACGACGTCGAGCCAGCCGTAGACGGGCAGGAACATCTCGCCGCCGCGGCCATAGGTCGAATAGGTGTGGTAGATCGCGCCGTCGTCGTCCTTGTAGAAGACGCTTGCTCCCGGGAGCTCGTCCACCTCGGGATCGGGCTGTTGCTCGAAATTGTAGAACACGCCCCGCTCGCGCGTGCCATCGGGAAAGGAGACGTGAAAGTCGAAGTTGAAATCGCTGCCGGCCGAGGACACCCAGCGAAATTTCCAGCCCATGCGCTTGCGGTAGGCCTCGAGCTTCCCGATCGGAGCGCGCGAGACCGCGACGAAGCTGACGTCGTTGTGCTCGAAATGCTGCCGCGCGCCGTCGACCTGGTCGGAGAGCAGCGAGCAGCCGGGGCAGCCTTCCTCCCATTCGGGACCGAACATGAAGTGATAGACCACGAGCTGGCTGCGACCGTCGAACAGCTCGCCGAGCGTCACCGGGCCGTTCACGCCCTGGAAGACGTAGGTCTTCTCGACCTTGACCCAGGGCAGCGCCCGCCGCTTTTGCGCAAGGCGGTCGCGCTCGCGCGTCCAGGCCTTCTCCTCGGCGAGGAGCGCGCGGCGCGCCTCGATCCATCGCTCCCTCGAGACGACGTCATGCTTGTTCATGGCGATCTCCTGTCGATAGCGTGAGAAAATGACGTTCGAGCTTGTCGAGCGCTCCGTTCCAGCCCTGCTCGTGGCTGCGGCGCGTCTCTTCGTCGTGCAGGCGCGAATGGGTGAAGGTGAGCTCGGTGCCCGCGGCGATGGCGCGAAGATCGATCTCGACGAGCGACTCGCCGGGATCTTCTTCGCCGCCCGCCCAGCGCCAGGTCATCGCCAGCCGTCGCGGCCTTGCCACCTCGAGATATTCGCCGCTGCTTTCATGCTCGCTGCCGTCGAGCATGCGGAAACGGACCCGGAAGCGGCCGCCGACCCGCACATCGGTCTCGGCGATCAGCACCGGCCCGGCGTCGGGCCCCCACCAGCAGGCGATGCCCTCCGGCGTGATGAGCGCGTCGAAGACGATCGACGGCCGCGCGGCGATCCGGCGCACGATGGTCAAGCTGGTCATGGATTCCTTTTCTTCGCTTCGGCTTCCCGGCTTTCGGCATAGGCCGCGAGCCGATCCAGGCTGCCCGACCAGAAGCGCTCGTAGCGGCGCAGCCAATTCATGGCTTCCCGCATGGGCCCCGAGGAGAGCCGCACGGTCACGGTCCGCCCCGCCTTCGCTCGCGTGATCAGTCCGGCGTCGTCGAGCACGTCCAAGTGCTTCATCACCGCCGGCAGCTTGATCGCGAACGGCCGCGCCAGCTCGCTTACCGAAGCGCCGTCCTCGCGCTCGAGCCGGGCGAGGATCGCCCGCCGGGTCGGATCGCCGAGCGCGGCAAAGGTCCGGCTGAGCCGTTCGTGATAGTTCACCATGTGGTGAAGTATTGGACGGGCCAAACGCCTTGTCAACCCGCTCGCGCCATCGTGATGAGCTTGGGCCGGCGGGTCGTGGCTGGGTCGCTACTCGACGGCGACGGTTATGGCTTTGGCCCCTGCGCCGCCGTTGATCGAGGCCACGAGATCGGAACCGTAGGCCGACACCGAGGCTGTGCGACCGAGCGTCTCCCCTGCACGTCCTGGCTTGGCTCCCAAATCAGGTGCAACATGATCGGTCCGGTGAGGGTGACGCGTGATCGCAAAACCCGCAATCGGGGGAGGACATGCGCCTTGTGAGATTGGTCCGCGGCGTCGCGATTGCGATTCTCGCACTCTGTCTGATTTCGGTCGGTCGCGCGCAAAGTCCGGCGGGGTTTTACAAGAGAGGGCAAGAATGTCGATCTCTACACCGTCTCGCTTTGTCAGGACCCTCGATGACCATATGCTTGCTCTTGTGCACACTTCGGCTTCCCGGCGAACCAGGCGGACCGCGCGCTTAGCGCTTCTGAGCCGCCATGGTCGTAGGTTCAGGCGGTCCTTGGCCATCGCGGTTGCATCTTTTCTCTGGACGATGACTCTGCAAACGCGGGCAGTTCCCGGAGATGACCTCTTTCAACAAGCGGTGAACTACGTCTTCACCGGGAAATTAGACCCCCGGGTCGCCCCTGAAATTGTCGATCGAAAATCTTGCGTGGTTGTGGTGCCCGCCAAGTTCGAAGGCTACGCCAGATATTACCTGACCCGGTTCAAGATGGACGAGGCCCGTTTCAGCAGCAGATATTCCGGGCGTGAAACCTTGTACGAATTGGAAGTCGCCGGCGACGATGTCCTCGTCGAGTACCTGAAACCCGACAAGACGACGGTGGATTACGGGTTCAAGTCTGCGCATATTCCCCTGCCCGGGAATATCGATCAAACAAAGAGGGCGCTTGGGCTTATCTTTTCCGAGTATTGCAAGGCCGAGAAACCAAAGAGCCCGTTCTAGCCGACATAGCTTGCGTCCGGATCGCCCTGCGCCGAAGGCCGCCCGCAGATTCCGGCGGACCGCGTCAGGCCGCAAGATCGGGGACGCCGCGCCCATGTCTTTCGAGCCTGCGCCATCCGGTGCGCCTGGCAGCGTCGAGATGCGGCGCAACGTCCCCCATCGCGGGCCCTTGCCATTGCAGGCTTCGGACCGCGACCGCCGGGCCGCGGCGCCGCCGTCACCGGCGGGCGGCATCCGGCGCCCTCAACATTCCCGGCCCGGAACGTGCTATGCTTGATGGGTTGGAAGTGATCGGGAATGCCTGGTGGTGAGGCGCTGCTTTCCGGCAGGTGCTCGCCTGCGGCGTTCGGTCGTGGCATCGGAGGTATCATTGCTCAGCATCCAGCGTCGCGCATTCGGCATCGTCTTCGGCTTTCTCGCCGTGTTTGTCCTGGCGGCAACGCCATCGACGGCGCAGACATGGCCGCAACGGGCGGTCAAGTTCATTGTAACGCTCGGGCCCGGCAGCGGCGTCGATATCGGCACGCGCATGCTGGCCGATCGATTGAGCAAGCGCTGGGGCCAGCCGGTGGTCGTCGAGAACCGTCCCGGCGGGGACGGCGTCGTCGCCATCAACGCGTTCGTCGCCGCCAACGACGATCACGTGCTCCTGGCCGCCCCGAGCGGGTCGTTCACCGCGCATCCGTTCATGTACAAGAGCCTGTCCTACAAGCCCGCCGATCTTCTGCCGATTGCCCGGGTTTCGAATACCATCGTGGTCATCGCCGTGCCCGCGTCCCTGGAGGCCAAATCGGTCGCGGACCTGGTGGCGATGGCGCGCGCGCAGCCCGGCAAGCTCGACTGGGCGGGCACGACCGCCAGCAACGAATTTCTGTTCGGGGCGTTTCTCAAGAATGCCGGCCTCTCGATGTCGAAAGTTCCCTATCGCAATCTGGTCGAAGCGGCCAACGATCTCGCGACCGGACGCATCTCGGTCAACGTGACGGCGTACGCGATCGTGCGGCCGCAGATTCAGGCCGGCAAGGTCAGGCTGCTGGCGGTGACGAACACGTCGCGTGCCGCCGTCGTGCCCGACGTGCCCACGGTAACCGAGGCCGGCTTTCCCCAGCTTGCTCTCGACGGCCTGGTCGGCTTTTTCGGCCCGCCGCAGATGCCCGACCAGACGCGCGAAAGCATCGCCGCGGATGTCCGGCAGGCCATGGATCCGGCGGTCGAGGAACGGCTGAACCTCACCGGGCAGATCCCCAATTTCGGCAGGCCTGCCGACTTTGCCGCCGAGATCGAGCAGCAGCGCGCGCGGCTCGCCGCCGCCGCCAAGGACCTCGGCATCGTGCCGACCCAGTGAATTGATCGGGCGCCAGCGCGTGATCCCGAAATGTGGGACCGGTTTTCGGAAAAGATCACGCGCAAAACAAAGACTTAGAGCGGGATGATGAATCGAAGAGAAATCATCCCGCGCTAGTCCCGTCAAGGCGTGCGCCGCCGCCCCGCCGGCCGCCGGTGGAGCCCTGTCAGGCCGGAACGTTGGCCTTCGCGCTGCTCTTCGCGCCTGCGGCGGCGAGGTACCAGTCGAGGATCTCGGCGCCGTTCCAGTGCAGCACGCCCTCGAAGCGGCGCACATGGTCGTAGATCGCCTCGAGATATTTGATCCGGTGCGGCTGGCCGCTGATGTAGGGGTGGATCGCGAGCGCCATGATCTTGGCGCGGTGCTTGCCTTCCGCGTAGAGCCGCTCGAACTGGTCGATCGCGCGCCGGGCGAGGTATTCGCTCTCGTGATGCTGCACGATCATCATGGTGATGTCGTTGATCTCGACCGTGTAGGGCAAGGTGACGAGCGGCCCCTTGGCGGTGCGGATCACGGTGGGCTCGTCGTCATAGACCCAGTCGCCGATATATTTCACGCCCGCGCCGGCCAGGAGCTCGGGCGTCTCCAGGGTCTGGGTCAATCCCGGGCCGAGCCAGCCGACCGGACGCCTGCCGCTGAAGCGCTCGAGGATGTCCATGGCGCGCCCGATCATCTCCGCCTGGTTCTCCACCTTGTGGATCGGAATCTGATCGTAGCCGTGGCCCATGAATTCCCAGCCCAGACGCTTGGCTTCCTCCGTCACCCGCGCATAGTCGTCGCAGGTGCGCGCATTGACCGCGAGCGTCGGCCTGATGCCTAAGCGCTCGTAGAGCTCGAAGAAGCGCCAGGCGCCGACCCGCATGCCGTATTCGTGCCAGCTCCAGTGCGGCACGTCGGGCAGGAGCGGCACGCCGGTCGGCGCGGGCAGCACCTGGCGCGGCATCGGCCGCCCGATGTCCCAGACCTCGTAGTTGACGATGGTCCAGAACGCGACGCGCGCGCCGCCCGGCAGCTTGAGCGGGGGACGGTCGACGATCGCCGAATAGTCGCAGCGTTCGCGCGGCAGCATGGGTGTGCTGGTCATGGGTTCGCCCCCGTTCGCGGGCTATTGTGCTGCGCCTGATAGGCGAATTCCAAAGATATTACCCATCACTCGTCTCCCCCTCCCAGGGCCGCAGCCGTGCAGCATGGCGCACGTGGAGAATGACGACCTCATCGGCCTTGTCGTTCACCGCGTAGAAGATCAGAAACGGGTATCTCACCACCGGCATCATGCGCACGCCTTCCTCGTCGGTGAGATGACCGATGAAAGGCAGCTCGCCAATCAACGAGCCCAACCGTTCAATGCGATCGACGACCGCTGCCGCAGCGGATCGATTGCGCTCATGAATGTATGCGAAAATCTCGTCCAGCTCGCGAAGTGCGGTCTTGGAGTAGCGGACCTTCATGCGCGGTAGCGCTCGAACACTCCTACTACGTCTTCCTCGCTCGCCAACTTACCCTCTCGCATCTCCCGAAGGCCGCGCCGCACGGCGGCCCGTTCCTCACCATCGAGGCGATAGACACCAAGATGCTTTTTCTCGATGCTCGCAATGGACTGCACAAGCTCTTCCTGAGCCTCGTCGGGCCAAGTGGCCACGTGCTCGAGCAGCAATTCAAGATCTTGCTTTGTCATCATGACAATATATCACGTTGCGGCAAGGGGCTCAATTCGCGGGGTCCTACTGTGTCGGTAGCACACGAGTTGTCCGGGTTAGGTAGCACACGAGTTGTCCGGTTCTGTGCCTCCTGGTGGAGGCGAAACGATGAACCGGGCAACGTGGCTACAGGGCCGGAGAATGCTGAAGTTTCG
>JBAUOM010000419.1:0-11450 GCA_049579765.1 Xanthobacteraceae bacterium | reverse complement strand
GGCGGTCACTTCTATGCCAAGGCGCAGAACCTGCGCCGGCGCGTGCGGGCGGGCTACGACGCCGTGCTCGCGACGCACGACCTCCTGCTGCTGCCGACGGTGCCGATGAAAGCGACGCCGATTCCCGCAAAGGACGCAACGCCGCAGGAGATCACGCGGCGGAGCTGGGAGCCGACCCGCAACACCTGCCCGTTCAACGTCACCGGGCATCCCGCGATCAGCCTGCCCTGCGGGATGGAAGACGGCCGCCCGATCGGGCTGATGCTGGTCGGCCGCCACTACGCCGAAGAGACGATCTACCGCGCCGCCGCGGCATTCGAGCGGTCGGGCGGCTGGACGACGTTCTGACGCATCCCCCGAGCCACGCATACCGAGCTGCAACGCCATGACGAACGACCGGCATGTCGACCTCCTTGTTCTCGGCAGTGGCGCTGCGGGCATGACGGCGGCGCTGACGGCATCCGTGCTCGGTCTCGATGTGCTGCTGGTCGAGAAGACCGAGGTTGTGGGCGGCACGAGCGCCCGCTCGGCCGGCTCGCTGTGGGTTCCCAACTCGCGCCACAGCCCGCCGGGGCGGGACAGCCCCGACAACGCGCTGCGCTATCTGCGGGCCGTTCTCGGCAATCGGCTCGATGAGACGAGAGTGCGCGCCTTCCTCGGCGCGGCTCCCGAGATGGTGGCTTTCCTGGAGGACAACACTGCGGTCGCTTTTCGCGCCTACGCCCATCATCCGGACTATCGGGCGACCCTGGAGGGCGCCACCTCGTCGGGGCGCGTGCTGGAGCCGGTGCCGTTCGACGCGTCCGTCCTGGGCAGGGACTTCGCCAAGGTGCGCCCGCCTCTGCCCGAGTTCATGCTGCTCGGCGGCATGATGGTGGACCGTACGGACATCGGCCATCTCCTCGACGCCACCCGGTCGCTCCCCTCGCTGCGCCACGGCCTGGGACTGCTCGCCCGCTACGGGACCGACCGCCTTCGCTTCCGGCGTGGCGCGCGCCTCGTGATGGGCAATGCACTGGTCGGGCGTCTCTACTACTCGCTGCTGCAGCGCCGCGTACCGATTCTGCTGTCGGCCGAGACCTTGTCCTTGACCGAGAGCGAAGGACGGATCACCGGCGCGGTGCTTGCGTCAGGCGGCGAACGCATCGCCGTCCACAGCCGCGGCGGCGTGATCCTGGCAACCGGCGGATTCTCGCAAAACCCCGAGATGAGGCGCCGCCTGCTGCCGCCGGCCGCGTGCCCTCACTCGCCGGTTGCCGAAGGCGCGCAGGGGGACGGCATCGCGCTTGGCGAGCAGGCCGGCGGACGCCAGAGCATCGGCGAAGGCAATGGCTTCTGGTCGCCGGTGTCGGTGCGTCGTCGCGCGGACGGCTCCATGGCCGTCTTTCCCCACCTCGTGCTCGATCGCGGCAAGCCCGGCATCATCGCCGTGGATCCCCAGGGACGCCGCTTCGTTTCCGAAGCCGTGGACTATCACCGGTTTGCCGAGGCCATGCTGGCGACGCTCGCAAAGTCTCCGGCCCAACCTTGCTTTCTCATCTGCGATGACGCGTTCATGGCCAAATACGGGCTCGGCATGGTGAGACCGCGCCGCATCAATCTGCGCCAGGCGCTGGCCGACGGCTACGTGCGCAAGGCCCCTACTCTCGCCGCGCTTGCGCAGGCGATCGGCCTCTCTCCCGAGACCCTGGAGCACTCGGTCGCGCGTCACACCGGCTTTGCACGCACCGGCGTGGACGAGGACTTCGGCAAGGGCAGCGACGCCTATCAGCAGAACGTGGGCGATCCGCTCCACGGCCCCAATCCTTGCATCGGAGCGATCGAGACGCCGCCCTTCTACGCGATGGCCATCTACGCCAGCGATATCGGCACCAGCGCAGGCCTCGTCACCAACGAATTCGGGCAGGTCTTGCGGGAGGATGCATCGCCGATTTCCGGGCTCTACGCCTGCGGGAGCGATATGGCGTCGATCATGGCGGGCGCCTACCCCGGACCCGGAATAAACATCGGACCGGGCATGACTTTCGGATTCATCGCCGCGCGCCGCGCCGCAGCCGATCTGGGAAAGCTCGCCGCGGTCTAGAACGCACCCGGACATTCGCCAGTGGAGCATTTTCCGCCCGGCTCGACCCCAGGGCTATCGCATATGGTGTGGACACAGACGGAACGTTCGTTCTGCCCTCGTCCTGAGGAGCGCGCATGTCGCGGCGACGCCGCGTGCTCGATACCGAGGTGCGCGCGTCTCGAAGGACGGGGCGGCCCCTCTCTGCCAGCGGCCTCCTGCTTCGAGACGCATAGCAGCGCAACTGTTCGTGTGGACGCAGCCAGTTTGCGTCGCGCTGCGACGCTCCTCAGCATGAGGCCGAACGAGGCGGTGATCATTGACTATCAGGAGCGATACGAGGAGAGTCAGGTCATATGCCATAGCCCTGGGCTCGACCCGGAGGCAGGTGGTCATTGCCGGACTCGACCCGGCATGGATCTCCTTCGCAACGAACTTTTTGCAACATCGATGGACCACCGAACTCGGGTTCACCCGCCGAACAGGAGGTTGGGCAGGAAAGTCGCGATGCCCGGCACGTAGGTGATGATCGCCAGGACCACGATATTGACGACGATGAACGGCCACACCCCGCGGGTGATTTCGACCACCGGCTTGTTCAGGGTCGAGGACGCCACGAACAGATCGAGGCCGAACGGCGGCGTGATCATCCCGGTGCAGGCGGTGACGCAAACCACGAGACCGAAATGCACGGGGTCGATCCCCAGCGAAACGGCCACCGGAAACAGCGCCGGGATCAGGATCAGGATCGCGGTGCCGGGATCGATGAACATGCCCGCGATCAAGAGGACGATGCAGACGATCAGCAGGAAAAGATCCGGTCCGGCATCGATCGACTTGATGAACGCGAGAATCCAGTCGGGTACCTGGGCAATGGTGATGAAGAAGGAAATGGCGCTGCCCGCAGCCAGCAGGATGAAAATCACGGACGTCAGCACGGCGCTGCGCTGTGCGATCAGCATGACCTTGCGGATCGTGAGCGCGCGGAACACCGCGGCCTCCACGAACAGCGCATAGAGCACGCTCACCGCGGCGGCCTCGGTCGCGGTGACGAAGCCGCTGTAGATGCCGCCGAGGATGATGATCGGCATGCCGAGCGCCCAGATGGTGGCGCTGGCGATTGCGCCGGATGCGGACACCTTGACCTCCCGCGGCACGACCTCCTCCCGCCAGGTCTCGATCAGCACCGCCACGCCGAAGGCAAGCCCCAGCAGGATGCCGACCACCAATCCGGCCGCGAACAGGCGGCTGATCGAGGTTCCGGTGAGCCAACCGTAGATGATGAGCGTGATGCTCGGCGGGATCAGCAGCGCCGTCTCCGCCGCCGAGACGATCAGCCCCAGGCTGAAGCCGTCCCGGAATCCCGCCGCGCGCAATTGCGGATACATCAGCCGGCCGAGCGCGGCGACGGTGGCCGGCGCCGATCCGCAGACCGATCCGAACGCCATGCAGGCGGCGATCGAGCCGTAGCCGGCGCCGCCCCGCAGGCGGCGGAAACAGGCGTTGGTCGCACGGCTCAGGAGTTCCGCGATGCGGCCGTCGGACATCAACTCTGCGGCGAAAATGAAAAAAGGAATGGCGAGCAGGATGCTGTGGTCGATCCCGGCGACCATCTTCTGCACCAGCACGACATCGGGCAGATTGGGGTAATACGCCTCCTTGATCAGCACGGCCGGGACCCCCAGCACGAGAAACATCTCGAAACCGAGAAACAGCATCGCGGCGCCGACGATCATGATCAATGCGATCATGACTAGATGCCCTCTGGCCGCGAAGCCGCGGACGCCGTTCGGCGGGCGTCTCTGACGGCGAGCAGCCGCAGGAGAAAGCCGAACGCCAGCGAGGCGAAGCCGACGGCCGGGGCGACATAGAGCACATAGGCCGGAACACCGAGCGTCGGACTGATCTGGCCCGATCTGGCGACAAAGATCGTCAGCTGGATGGAGAGCACCACCATCAGCACCGAGAAGGCAAAGCCGACGACGTCGATCAATACGAACAGCCAGCGCTCGGCCTTTGCGCCGAACCGGCCCCAGAGCAGGTCGATGAGCACGTGGCGGCCGCCTTCGAGGGCAATCCCAGCGGCAAGAAAAACGACCCAGATCAGGATGTAGCGGGCCGCTTCGTCGATCCAGGCGAAGGTGCTGGCAAACTGCGGCAGAACCGCCCGAACCAGGACATTGAACCCGTAGAGCGCGGTCATGAAGATCATGAGCAGCGCGGCGGCGTATCGCTGGATCGCCCCCCAGGCGTCGGCGCTCGCCTCGAGCGCCCGTCTCATGGCGAGCACCGTCCCCCACGACCGCGGGAGGGCGTCGCGGCCCCTTGCTCGCCCGCCATGGCGGGCCTGCCGGCGGCGGCCGTCACTTCGACAGCGTCGCGAGCTCCTTCTCGTACAGCTCGATCATTTCCTTGCCGGCCGGACCGGCCATCTCGATATAGGCGGCGCGGGCCTTCGGATAGACCATCTCGCGCAACTTCTTGCGTTCCGCCTCGTCGGCGATGCGCACGTTCAGCCCGCGCTGCTTGAAGAACTCGAGCGACTTCTGGGCATCGGCGGCCTTCTCGGCCTCGACCTGGGGGGCGACCTCCTTGAAGGTGGCCTTGACGATCGCGCGATAGTTTTCCGGAAGCTTGTTGTACCAGCCGGGATTCATCAGGATGACTTCGGTGATCGCGCCATGGTCGGTCACCAGGACGTTCTTCTGCACCTCGAAGAATTTCATCTTCTCGATGATGTCGAGGGGATTCTCCTCGCCGTCGACCACCCCGTTCTGCAGCGCCGTGTAGAGCTCGGCAAACTGCAGCACGATGGCCGACGCCTTGAGGCCGCTGAACTGCTCGATGAGAATCTTGGAATCCATCACGCGGAACCGCTGTCCCGAGAAGTCGGAGAGCTCGGACAGCGTCTTGTTCGAGGTGAACTGCTTGCGTCCGCCGTCCCAGAGCGCGACCGGCTCGAGCCCGCGCGCCCTGAAGGAGGCGAGCACGGCGTCGCCGAACTTGCCGTCGCGCAGCTTGCGCGAGACGTCCCGGTCGGACGGGAGGATGTAGGGGATGTCCAGCACGGATACCAACGGGTTGAACCCCCCGAGGAACGCTGCCGGAGTGATCACGATCTCGATGGTCCCGAGCTGCGCGCCCTCGATCATCTGACGACCGCCGCCGAGCTGCGAGGAGGGGAAAACCGTGATTTCCACCTCGCCGTTCGTACGCTCCTTGATCAGTTGCGCGGCTTTGAGGAGGCCACGGTGCTTCGCCGTCGTCGTCGGATCCTGAGACGCCAGCTTCGCCTCGAACTTGGCCGCGTTCGCCGCGGGCATGGCTGCGAGGCAAATTGCCCCGGCGAGCATCGCGAATTTCGAAATGCGTCCCATGACGCCACCCTTCTTGCTCGTTGCTACGAAACGTTTGTCGCCAATGCGCCCTTTACCAAGTCACCACCTCGACGGTTGCACGAAAGCTCGCCACTGACAACGTCCGCCTCGAAGCAAGCGACGTGCCATCGGGGGCGAAGGCGTGGGCGTGCGACGGCACATCGACGGCAATTGCGCGAACCGATCCGACGCAATCTCAACGTGCAACAGCATGACCGTCGTGCGATCGAGCGCGCCGGGAGTTTTTTCGGAATCGAGCGCGCGGACGCCCGACGGGCGCGGCATCGCACCGAACTCCGGGGCGCGAGGGCATCCCCTCAGCCGATCGGACCCGAGCGGGAAGAATTCAAGGCAGCGGCCTACCCCGCACATCCGCCGCGCGCTCGATCTTCACCAGGACACCGATGCCCGTGTCCGCACCGACATGGGTCTGCTCGCGCGGCAGCAGCAGCTTGAAAATGGCTTCGCGGACCGGCCCGCTTTCGTGCATTTCGGCCGTACCATAGAAGCGCAGGAAGCCCGACTCGAGGACGCCGTCGCGCTGCGCCTTGAAGTTGGCGTAGATCACGCACACGCGCTTGTCGTGGCCGAGGTTTGCCAGCGCCTGCCGCTTGGAGCGCTCCCAATAGGCGAGATGCTCGTCGTCGAAAACCACCATGCTGCCCTTGGGCGAGATGTTGGGGCCCTCCGGTCCTTGCGTGGCGAGCAGACACGGCGAACCGTCATCCCACGCGGACAGGATCAAATCTCTGATTTTTCGGCTGATCGGCATGGGATCGGTCTCTCGTTAATTTCCAGATCGAGTAGTGTAGACTGCTTCGCAGCCGCCTGCATCCTCAGCCGGCCAGCCCCGTCTCTGCGCTGATGTCCGATGTGCGAGATACGCGCGCATTTCCGACGCGGCGGAGCCAGTCGCTTCCTGTGCGAGCCCGAAGGCGACGCCACGGCTCAGCGTCGCCTCCATCGCGGGCGGCGCGGTCGCAGCTGAGGCGTGGCGGCACGGTGCTTCCCGCGCGGGGCAAGCTGCGCTATCTGACGGTGGAAGACGGCGCCCCGAATGCGAGCCCGGAGCCGAGGGAGAGAACCCATGCGCGAGATCGGCCATTTCATCGGCGGCAAGCAGGTGGCGGGAGGTTCCGGCCGCAGCGGCGACGTGTTCGATCCCAATACCGGCGAGGTCCAGGCCAAGGTCGCCTTCGCTGGCAAGGCCGAAGTGGAGCGGGCCATCGCCGATGCCGCGGCGGCGCAGCCGGCCTGGGCGGCGACCAACCCGCAGCGGCGCGCGCGCGTTCTGTTCAAGTTCCTCGAGCTCGTGCAGAAGGAGTTCGACGGCCTCGCCAGGCTCCTCTCCTCCGAGCACGGCAAGACCCTCCCCGACGCCAAAGGCGACATCCAGCGCGGGCTCGAAGTGGTCGAGTTCGCCTGCGGCATCCCGCACCTGCTCAAAGGCGAGTTCAGCGAGAGCGCCGGGCCGGGCATTGACCTGTTCTCCATCCGCCAGCCGCTCGGGGTCGTCGCCGGCATCACGCCGTTCAACTTCCCGGCCATGATCCCGATGTGGAAGTTCGCGCCCGCGCTCGCCTGCGGCAACGCCTTCATCCTCAAGCCGTCGGAGCGCGACCCGTCGGTGCCGATGCGGCTCGCCGAGCTGCTGGTCGAGGCCGGGCTGCCGTCGGGCGTGCTCAACGTCGTCAACGGCGACAAGGAGGCAGTCGACACGCTGCTGGTCGATCCGCGCGTCAAGGCGATCGGCTTCGTCGGCTCCTCGGCCATCGCGGAATACATCTACACCACCGGCTGCGCACGCGGCAAAAGGGTGCAGTGCTTCGGCGGCGCCAAGAACCACATGGTGGTGATGCCGGACGCCGACATGGACCAGGCGGTCGATGCGCTCATCGGCGCCGGCTACGGCTCTGCCGGCGAGCGCTGCATGGCGGTGTCGGTGGCGGTGCCGGTCGGCAAGAAGACCGCGGACATCCTGGTGGAGAAGCTCATCCCGCGGGTGGAGAGCCTCAAGGTCGGGCCGTCGAGCGATCCGCAGGCCGACTACGGCCCGATGGTCACCAAGGCGCAGCTCGAAAAGGTGAAGGGCTACGTCGATCTCGGCGTCAAGGAAGGCGCCAAGCTCAAGGTCGACGGCCGCGGCTTCAAGCTGCAGGGCTACGAGAATGGCTTCTTCATGGGCGGCTGCCTGTTCGACGAGGTCACGCCCGACATGCGCATCTACAAGGAGGAGATCTTCGGCCCGGTGCTCTCGGTGGTGCGCGCCAAGACCTACGAGGAGGCGCTGCGGCTGCCCTCCGAGCACGACTACGGCAACGGCGTCGCCATCTTCACCCGCGACGGCGACACCGCCCGCGACTTCACCAGCCGGGTCAATGTCGGCATGGTGGGCGTGAACTTCGCCATCCCGGTGCCGCTCTCCTACTACACCTTCGGCGGCTGGAAACGCTCCGGCTTCGGCGACCTCAACCAGCACGGACCGGACGCGGTCCGCTTCTACACCAAGACCAAGACGGTGACCTCGCGCTGGCCCTCGGGCACCAAGGAGGGCGCCGAGTTCGTCATCCCGACGATGAAGTGAGCCGCCCGCGTGTCCCGGGCGCAGCGCAGCGCGGCCGAGCGGTGCTGGGGTTCCTGCAGCGGACAGGACCCGCGGGCCAGCCTGATGCCCATGATGCGCGCGTTGCTGTACGGCGCCGTGCTGTCGCTTGCGGTCGCTGCGCCCGCCGCGGCGCAGGGCGAAACCTCCGCGCAGGCCGCGATCCGCGCGGCGCTGACGCAATGGATGGCGGACTTCAACGCCGGCGACAGCGCGAAGGTGTGCGGACTGTTCGCGCGTGACTTGATCGCGCAGTACCGCGGCCAGCCCGAACGCGGCTACGGGGAGCTCTGCGAGCTGCTCAAGCGGTCGCTCGACGACCGCAGCAAGAGCTACCGCTACGCGCTCGCCATCAAGGAGATCCTGGTAGCGGGCGATCTCGCGGTGGTGCGGCTCACATGGACGCTCACGGTGCGCGGGAAGGACGGCGCCAGCGAGACGGTGTCGGTCGAGCCCGGCATCGACATCTTCCGCCGAGAGGCCCAAGGCGACTGGAAAATTTCGCGCTATCTGGGCTACGATTCGCCGTGATGGTCGGCAACACGCGGCACCCTACCCGCTTCGCCGTTCACCTCATGCCGGGGACATGCAATGGCCGAATACCAGCTCTACTGCTTCGCCCAATCGGGCAACGCCTATCGCGCCGCGCTGATGCTCAATCTCATCGGCGCCGACTGGGAGCCGATCTGGGTCGATTTCTTCGCCAAGGGCGAGCAGCGCTCGCCGCAGTATCGCAACGACGTCAATGAAATGGGCGAGGTGCCGGTGCTGGTGCACGGCGAGAAGAAGCTCAGCCAATCCGCCGTCATCCTCACCTACCTCGCCGACCACTCGGGCAAATTCCGGCCGGAAGGCGAGGACGAGCGCCTCGAGGCGCTGCGCTGGATCATCTTCGACAACCAGAAGGTCAACGGCTTTCTCGGTCCCTATCGCTTCCTGCGCACGCTCGCCAAGCCGCCGGGCGATCCGGCCGTGCTCGCCTTCCTCAAGGGACGCATCGACCACAACCTCGCCATCGTCGACAAGCGGCTCGCGAAGAGGCCGTTCGTGCTGGGCGCGCGCCCGACCATCGCCGATCTCTCGCTGGTCGCCTATCTCTACTATCCGGCGGAGGAATTCGGCTTCGACATCCCGGCGCAGCACAAACACATCGCGGTCTGGCTCGACCGCATCAAGGCGCTGCCGGGATGGAAGCACCCCTACGACCTCATGCCTGGACACCCGCTGCCCGAGCGGTGAGACTCTTCGCGCGGCAGGGGCACGGGCCGCCCCCATCCTTCGAGACGGGCGCTACGCGCCCTCCTCAGGATGAGGGCGGATCGAGCACGTGCCGTATTCGTGCCGCCTCGTCACCCACGAGCGCATGCCTCCGCCCTCATCCTGAGGAGCGCGCACTGCACGAACGTGCGTCACGCTGGGTTGGCAAGCGCGCGTCTCGAAGGAGGAGGGCGGCCACCGATCGCGCGTCACCCGTTATCCGCGCCTATCGAGGGAATGTAGACGCCGCCGCTTGGAAAGCTGAGGAAGGCTCTCGAAATCGCCGCGGATCAGCGCTTCCTTCTTCGCACGCGACCAGCCTTTCACCTGTCGTTCGGCTGCGATCGCATGGGTAATTCGATCGAACCATTGGGAGAACACGAGCGTCACCGGCCGACGTTGGCTGTGTAGCCGCCGAAAGCTCCGGCGTTGTGCTCGGCGACCCGCCTCTCCAGGCCAGAGCGCGCGGTGCCGGTGTAGTAGCTGCCGTCAGCGCAACGCAAGATGTAGAGGTAGGCACCGTCGCTCATAACGGCTCTGAGTTTCCACTTATTCCATCATCGTGGCCGCCGCCCCATCCTTCGAGACGCGTCGCTGCGCGACGCTCCTCAGGATGAGGGCGCGGCGCAGCGGTGGCGCGGCCAACATGCTCAGCGCGCCGTCAGGCCGCCGTCGACGGCGAATTCCGCGCCGGTGACGAAGCGGGATTCGTCGGAGAGAAGATAGACGCACAGCTCCGCCACCTCCGATGGCTGGCCGAGCCGGCCGAGCGGAATGTCGCGCGCGAGCTGGCCGCGCGCGATCTCCGGCCGGCCGGTCTGCGCCAGGATGTCTTCCACCATCGGCCCTTCGAGAAAGGCGGGATGCACGGAGTTGCAGCGCACCGGCGGCTTGAGCCGCGCGCCGTGCAGCGCGATCGACTTGGTCAGCAGCCGCACGCCGCCCTTGGAGGCGTTATAGGCCGCGAGGTTGTGACCGCCGACGATGCCGGAGATCGACGAGAGGTTGACGATCGACCCGCCGCCGCGCTTGAGCAACGGGAAGGCGTGCCTGCAGCCGAGAAAGGTGCCGTCGAGATTGACCGCCAGCACGCGCCGCCAGGCGGCATAGTCGGTGTCCTCGATACTGCCGAGGAGCGCGATGCCGGCCGAGTTGACGAGCCCGTCGAGACGGCCGTGCACATGGGCGACCTCCGCCACGACGTCGTTCCAGGAGTTCTCTGCGGTGACGTCGAGCACGTAATCGATGTCCGCGCCCGGCACGAGATCGGCCGCGATCGCGAAGCCGCGCTCGCGCTTGACCGCCGCCACGACCGCACGACCGATGGCGCCGGCGGCGCCGACCACGAGCACGATCTTGTCGTTCAAACGGGCCATGGCGGTGCTCGTCGCTGATGGCGGGCGCTCTTGTGCGCGCACCCCTCACCCGTTCTCTTTTTTTGGAGCACCGAACTGCCTTCTGTCGCAAGGGGAAATGGCGATACGGGTGGTGTCTGCGCGGCCCGGCCGCGCTGGTCAAAACGGCGGATCGGGCAATCCCGCTTCGAGCTCGATATCGAAGGCGGTGACCATGTCGCCCATGATGCCGTAAAGGCCGCAAAGCACGACGAGCTCGACGATGCCCGCGTTGCCGTAGGCGTCGACGAACCGCTGCTGCACCTGCGCCGGGATCGACCGTTTGGCGACCACCGCATCCACCGCCTCGAGCGCCGCCCGGGACGCATCGGGCAGCGTGTCGGGGACCTGCCCGGCCGTCAGCGCGTCGATCGCGTCGCGGCTGAGACCGGCCAGCTTCGCCGGACGCTGGTGGTGGGACCATTCGTAGCCATATCGCCGCCGGGCGGCAAACCGCAGGATTACCAACTCGCGCACGGCGTCGGGCAGAATGCCGTGGAACCGCAGATGCTCTCCCAGCGCACCGACCTTCTCGGCGGCGCCCGGATTGTTGAACATGCGCACATAGACGTCGCCGAGCTGCGCGCGGCCTTCGGCATGAGCGCGCGCGGACGCCATGCGATCGAACACCTCGCGGTCGGCCCCTGTCAGCGAGGCCGTGGGATCGGGCAGCGCGGCCATCAATCGTGTCCTTCGGTTGCTGTCGGCGTTCGCCGGACTCTTACCGGTCTCCGACAGGTCTTGTCGATATCCAGAGC
>JBAUOM010000418.1:0-1918 GCA_049579765.1 Xanthobacteraceae bacterium | reverse complement strand
GCTTTCCCCCGCACCGCCGCAACCAAAGCGGACAAATGATGTGCTACCAAAACCGGACAACTCCGAAAGCTACCGACAGCTTTCGAGGTCGACAAATGCGAGTGCCCGATGACGACGCGCCGCGCGAGCGGCCGGGTTGGCCGTTTGCAGGCGGGAAAGTTTGCTCATCCTGTCGTCCCGGCGGCGGAGCGAAGGCCATGCATGTCTCCCGAATGCTCATTGCGGTCGCGCTGGCCGCCGCCATGGCGGGTTGCGGTCAAGGTCAGCAGGGCCCGAAGGGCGATCCCGGTCCGCCCGGCCCCCCCGGCCCGAGGGGCGATCCCCGTCCGGCCGGCCCCGCCTTCGGCATCCGGGTGGTGCGGGCGAATTGCGACCCGGCGAGCTGCACGGTGAAATGCGCCGATGACGAGATGCTGTTGACAGCCTATTGCGGAGCCAGACGCAACGCCGCCATCATCCCGACCGAGCGGTCAGCGACTTGCCGCAGCCCCGTGCCGGCCAACAGCCCGCTGGTCGCGGCATGCCTGAAGATCCCCCCGCAATAGCCGGGTCTCGAGCGTTGAGACTTTTTCCAGATGACGACCCGAGGCCGGGTCGAAGCACGGAAAACACGCTAAGTGGCCGATAGCGCCAGCACCGGGCACGGCGCATGGCGGATCACGCGCTCGGTCGTGCTGCCGCGCAGCGCATCGAGCACGCCGTGATGTCCCGCGGTCGGCATGCAGACGAGGTCGACGTCGAGCTCGATGGCCGTGTCGACGATGGTTTGCACCACGTTGCCGGAGCGCAGCATGACCGGCGGCAGCGACCGGGCAGTCGTCGATCCGGCGTGGAGCGGCGGAACCTTGTCTCCGACGTGAAGCACGTCCAGCGCGACCTTCGCACCGGTCATCAATGCACAGAACCTTCGCACGACTGCGAGCGCCGGGCCGGGCGGGGGCGAGAAATCGACGGGAACGAGCACGCGCTTGAGCCGGACATCGCCGCTCACGGGATCGACGAAGCCGCGCGCCCCCGGCGCGATGAACAGTGTCGGGAGCGCCGAGCGGCGGAATACCGCTTCCGCCACCGAGCCCTTGAGCCAATGCTCGACCCCGTCCCGGCCGTGGGTCGCGAGCACGACGAGATCGCTCCTCTGCTCGCGCAGGAAGTCGACGATTGCGCGCGTCGGCTCCTGCAATGCCAGGCGAATATTGTCGACTTCGATTCCGAGCTTGGATGCGACCACCCAGGGCGGATCGGCCGCTTGCGTCAATCCCCATTGCACCAGCAGGCGCCGGGCGTGGGGAAATGCCAATGCTTCCGCGGCGTCGTATTGCGAAACGTGAAGGAGATGCAGCTTGCTCCGGCCCGCCAAGGCGATGCGCAAGGCGTGGACGAACGCCGCCGCGCTCAGATCGGAAAAATCGGTGGGATGCACGATGGAGCGGATGGAAGAATTCATCGCAGGGTATGGGCGCCGCGCACGATCGGGCAGCCTTGTGCATAATTTTCAGCAAGCACGGAGTCAACCGCGAGCGCGCTGTCGCGTCGGTGGCGCATCTTCCGCGAAATCAAGCATGCCTGGTGCTGCTACCTGCAATGACGGTCTCGCAGCGAGTTGTCCGCCCGTCATCTACGCATTCGGTCCGCTCGCGGCGCCATTCGCCGGCGTCGTCGCAGCGGTTACGGTGCGCCGGTATCGATGATGTCCAGGCGTCGCGCCGGCAGCCGATTCGTCGGGCGGAAGGCGGGACCCACCGGCCGCGTCAATTGTCGAGAAAGCTTCTGAGCGTCTTGGACCGGCTGGGATGCTTGAGCTTGCGCAGCGCCTTGGCCTCGATCTGGCGGATGCGCTCGCGCGTCACCGAGAACTGCTGGCCGACCTCTTCCAAAGTGTGGTCGGTGTTCATGCCGATGCCGAAGCGCATGCGCAGCA
>JBAUOM010000417.1:0-2537 GCA_049579765.1 Xanthobacteraceae bacterium | reverse complement strand
GCGAAGCGGACCGGGTAGGCGGCCCCGGCCAGCTCAGCCCATACGCTGCCAGCGCCCTTGTTCGTCCATCTGCCAATAGGCGACGTCGAAACCTTTCGCCCGACTCTCGTTCCAGCGCTCCCGCGCTTCCGCAACCGCCTCGGGATCTTCGCCGTCGAAGATGAGCACGATGCGCTGATACGCTCCGGCATCCGCCGGCACTGGCGCGCCATCGATGAGAAAGCGCACATCTGCCCCGTTCGGATTGTCGTCATGCACGGTGAGCACAACCGGCTGCTCGGAGGCATTGGCCTCGCGCCAGGTCCCGTGCGGGAGGAAGCTGTCGTCGCGGAAGGTCCATAGATGCGAATCGAGGGCCTCGACCCGTTCTTCCGAGGCAGCCTGCGCGATCACGCGCCAGCCGCGCTCCAGCGACTTCTCGATCAAGACGGAAAGCACCCGCTCGAGCGGCTGGCGCTGCAGATGGTAGAAGAAGAACTCGGTCATGATGCGATTGTCGCGGCGGTCGTGGCGATGGCCCGCCTTCGGTGCGTTTACGCCCGTCCTCCCGGACTATGGAAGCCGGGCAGAACGCGGGAGCGGCCGATTCGGGTTCCGCGAGGCCAATCGCGCCCGCACAGGTCGTCTTGATCCGCGCAGCCTGATACGTGGTTCAAGCGCTGACATCACCTCTCGTAATACTCCGCGACCAGCCGGTCCAATAGCCGCACGCCGTACCCCGAGCCCCAACTCCTGTTGATCTCGGTCTGTGGCGAGCCCATGGCCGTGCCGGCGATATCGAGATGCGCCCAGGGCGTCTTGTCGACGAAGCGCTGGAGCAGTTGCGCGGCCGTAATGGCGCCGCCGTGACGCCCGCCGGTGTTCTTCATATCGGCGAATTTCGAATCGATCATCTTGTCGTATTCCGGCCCGAGCGGCATCCGCCACACGCGCTCTCCGACCTCGTTGCCGACCTTGACGAGACGCTCGGCCAGTCTGTCGTCGTTGGCGAACAGGCCGGCATATTCCTGCCCGAGCGCGACGATGATTGCGCCGGTCAAAGTCGCGAGATCGATCATGAATTTCGGCTTGAAATGCTTATTCACATAGTGAAGCAGGTCGGACAGCACGAGCCGCCCTTCCGCATCGGTGTTGATGATCTCGATCGTTTGCCCCGACATCGTGGTGACGATATCGCCGGGACGCTGAGCCCGGCCATCGGGCATGTTCTCCACGATCCCGATCGCGCCCACGGCGTTGACCTTGGCCTTGCGCGCTGCCAGCGCATGCATGAGGCCGACGACGCAGGCCGCCCCCGCCATGTCGCCCTTCATGTCCTCCATGCCGGCCGCGGGCTTGATCGAGATACCGCCGGTGTCGAAACAGACGCCCTTGCCGACGAAGGCCACCGGCGCCGCCCCCCGCTTGCCGCCGCTCCAGCGCATGATGACCGTGCGGCTCTCGTGCTGCGAGCCCTGCCCCACGCCGAGCAGCGCGTTCATCCCGAGCTTCTTCATCTGCTTGACGTCGAGCACGTCCACGACAACGCCCAGCTTTCTCAGATTGCCGGCGCGATGGGCGAATTCTTCCGGATGGAGCACGTTCGCCGGCTCGTTGACGAGATCGCGCGCCATGACCACGCCGCTCGCCACCGCGGCGCGCGATGCGAACGCCTTCTCGACCGCCGCGACGGCCGCACCCAGGATCGCGACCGCGACCCGGGAAGGCTTCTCGTCTCCCTCCTTGCGCTTGGTCTTGTAGCGCTCGAAGGCATAGGCGCGCAGTTGCGCGCCGAGCGCGATATCGGCGATTCGATCCGGCTTGATGGCGCCCCCCGGCAGGTCGGCGACGATGGTCGCCTCGCTCGCAGCCGCCGGAATCTTGCCCATGGCAGTGCCGCCGAGCTTGACGAAGTCCTGCGCCTTGAGATCGCGCGCCTTTCCGACTCCGACAACGACGAGGCGCGACACGTCGAGCCCGGCGGGTGCGACGAGGTCGAGGGCGGATCCGCTCTTACCCTTGAAGCGGTCGGCCGCCGCCGCCCGCACGACCAGGTCGCCGGTCGGCTCCATGATCCGGCGGGCGGCGGACCCGAATTTGAGCCCCTCCTCGCAGAACAGGACAAGAACGCCCTTGGGGGGCGAGGCAAGAGGGGCAAATTCGAGCTTCAGGGCGCCGGGCATGGCGGTTCGTCCTCTCGATCGGATTCGGCGGACGCGGAGGCCGGGTTGCGTCCGAACGCGCGCCGTCTCGCAATATGCGCGCTCTCGGTACCGCAGACCGGTGCCCAGTCAGCCTGGAAGTGCGCTGAAGACACGCAACGGGACGACAGATATGACCCGCCCGGTCGCGTCCTGCAAACCTCTCGCCCCGCCGTGCCCAGTATGGCGGTCGGGGTTTTTCCGGCAGGGCGCTGTGGCCGCCGGGCAACGGGCGCCGGATTAACGTTTTGTTGTGCATGCTCAAAGGCTTTGCCTTGGCCCAGCCACTTTGTTGCTCGATCAAAAAGAGGGTAAGAAGGGGGATCGGTTTACCATAGGGGGCGCGCGGCGGGGCAG
>JBAUOM010000416.1:0-4386 GCA_049579765.1 Xanthobacteraceae bacterium | reverse complement strand
CGGTCCCATTGGTCGTCACGTATGCCATAGCGGCGCATGGGTCAGCCTCTCGAATCAGCTGACCCTCCATGAATCATCAGGATTCCAACTTGGGAATCCGCTAATTGAGGACAGGCCCTAGTGTGGCCTTGGTTCAGAGGTCGGCTTATTCGGCTCGCCGCAAGAGCGATGCGGACTTCTGAACCGCCGCACCAGGGAGTGAGCTGATGACCGAGGACTGGAGCGCGCGGCAGTACCTCAAATTCGAGGACGAGCGTACCCGGCCGTCGCGCGATCTGCTCGCACAGGTGCCGTTGAACTCACGTCGAATCGTCTTCGATCTCGGTTGCGGTCCCGGCAATTCCACCGAGCTGCTCGTCGAACGCTATCCGCAGGCGGAGGTCGCGGGCTTGGACTCCTCGCCCGACATGCTGCGCCAGGCGCGCGAGCGGCTTCCCGGTTGCGACTTCCTCGCGGCCGATCTTGCGCACTGGCGCCCGCCCGAGCGCACCGATCTGCTCTTCGCCAACGCGGTGTTCCAATGGGTCCCCGACCATCCGAAGGTGCTGCGGCGCCTGCTCGAGGGGTTGCCCGTGGGCGGCGTATTGGCGCTGCAGATGCCCGACAACACCGCGGAGCCGGCGCTCGCGCTCATGCGCGAAGTGGCGGCGGGCGGTTCGTGGGCCGCTGATCTCGCCGCGGCGGCGGCCGCGCGCGACGATCTGCCGACGCCGGCCGCCTACTACGATCTGCTGCGGCCGGTCTGCGCGCGCCTCGACATTTGGCACAGCGTCTACAACCACGTGATGGCGGGACCCGAGGCCATCGTCGAGTGGTTCCGCGGATCGGGGCTGCGGCCCTTTCTCTCCCCGCTCGACGACGACATGCGTCGCGATTTCGTTGCCGCGTATACCGCGCGCATCGCTCGCGCCTACCCGCCCTGCTTCGACGGCCGGGTGCTGCTGCGCTTTCCGCGACTGTTCATCGTGGCGGTGCGGTGACCTGCAGCAACAAACTCCGGCGTCGTCCCCGCGCAGGCGGGGATCCGTATTCCAGAGGCGTTGGCCATGGGTTATCGCTTGCGCGGGAGCGAAACCTTCCGAAGCGGCTACTCCGTCGCTGAGTTTTTCGCCTTCACCCGCACCTTGGTCGCGATCGGGCCGGTGTCGCCCACGTCCTCGTTGTAGTAGACGTCGTCGCCGCGCTCGAGTTCGTCGAAGTCGCCGGTGAGCAGCGAGTTGCGATGGAAGTAGAGCAGGCCCCCTTCCTTGGTCATCAGGAATCCGAAATCCTGCTCCGCCGTGATCTCGGCGACCTGGCCGAGGGACTGGTTCTCGGCGTCATGATCGCCCACCTTGGTGCGGCCGTCGCGCTGCTGCTTGAGGTCGAGCAATTGCCGCTCCGCGATGCGGAACGCCTCGTTGATCGCCTTGTGCAGGTCGGGATGGCGATATTTCCGCAGCAGGTGCTCGGGCTCGTGGCTGACGACGAGGTCGCTGCGGCCGGGAATGCCGAGCTCGATGTGCACCACCGGCGGGATTGTGCCCGTGAGGTCCTTGGCGCGCTGGTCGATGCGCACCCGGCATGACACCAGCCGGCCGTAGAGCCTTTCGAGATCGGCGACCCGGGCGCGGATTTCCTGCTCCGCCCACTCCGAACTATCGATGTTATGAAAGGCGATTTCCAGCGGCACCTGCAGCATCGCCAATTCTCCATATCTTGGGCGCTTTTTGGTCCTTTTATTAACGTTCGGCGCGGTCGAATCGTTGCAGGGAACAGCGCCGATCCGGCGCGCCGGAGGCTTTCGCGAGACACTGAAAGGGCGAGTGGATCATGGGTCGACCATTTGGAAATCGTGCGGCTATCGTACTCGGCGCCTGGCTTGCGGCATCTGCAGCCACGTCCGCGGCGGCGGCCGATGCCGCGTTCCAGCAATGGCTTGCCGACCTCTGGCCGCAGGCGCAGGCGCTCGGAGTTTCGCGCGCCACCTTCGAGTCGGCGACGCGCGGCCTCGAACCGGATCTGTCGCTGCCCGATCTCGACCTGCCGGGCCGGGCGGGCGCACCGCCGCGTGGGCAAGCCGAATTCGTGCAGACACCCGCCGACTACATCAAGGAGAAAAACATCGCGTATCTTGCCGCGCAGGGAAAGAAGCTCGCTGCGAAGCATGCGCGCACGCTGGCCGCGATCGAGGAAAGATTCGGCGTGCCCGGAAACGTGCTGCTCGCGATCTGGGGCCGCGAGACGGCGTTCGGCGGCTACAAGCTGCCAAAGAACGCGATCACGGTGCTTGCCACGCAGGGCTACTACGGCCGCCGCAAGGACATGTTCCGTCAGGAGCTCCTCTACGCGCTGCAGATGCTGCAGGAGGAGCATGTCAAGCTCGCCGACATGCGCAGCTCCTGGGGCGGCGCCATGGGGCTCACCCAGTTCCTGCCATCCGAGTTCTACAAATATGCCATCGATTTCGATGGCGACGGCAAAAAGGACATCTGGACCTCGGTGCCTGATGCGCTCGCCTCGGCCGCGCAGCAGCTGGTCGGCAAGGGGTGGCAGCGCGGCACCCACTGGGCCTACGAGGTGCGCCCGACGCAGGGCGTCGACTGCACCATCGGCGTGCCGGAGATGACGCGTCCGCTCCGCGAATGGCTGAAGCAAGGATTCACGCTCGCCTATGGCCGCAAGCCCGCCGCCGCGGAGCTCGACGAGCCGGCCTCGTTGCTCCTTCCCGAGGGCACCTATGGGCCCGCCTTCCTCACGCTCAAGAACTATTACGTCATCAAGGAATACAATTTCTCCGATCTCTATGTCCTGTTCGTTGGGCACCTGAGCGAGCGCATCAGCGATCCGCGGCCGTTCGAGACGCCGTGGAGCAAGAACACGCAGTTGCGCACGGCGCAGGTGGAGACGATGCAGCGCACGCTCAGCAAGCTCGGCCTCTACAAGGACAAGATCGACGGCAAGGCCGGCATGCTCACGCGCTCGGCGCTCGGCGCCTATCAGAAGGCGAATCGGCTCAAGGTCGATTGCTGGCCGACCGCGGCCGTGCTCGAGGATATGCAGCGGCGTGCGGCGAGGAACTGAGCCGACTACATGGTGCCAAAAGGCTAAAAAACCCGGCGGAGCCGTGCCCCGCCGGGTCGTTGATTTGCAGCTTCGATTCGCGCGATCGAGGCGACCTATTGGCAGACCGCCACCGGGCGGCCGCGCCACCCGACCACGTTGCCGTAGTAATCGTAGACCGGCATGCGCGTCCAATAGCAGTTGGGTCCAGGAAGGGCCGCGGCGTAGGCCGGATAGGCCACGTAGCCGGGCCCGGGCGCCACGTAGGCCGGGCGCGAGTTGGCGACGGCGCTGCCGATGATGGCGCCCGCGAGCAATCCGCCAACCACACCGGCGCCGACCGCGCATCCGACGCAGCGTGCTTCCGCTGTCGTCGGCGCGGCGGCGCTCGCAGCCGCGATGGCTGTAGCCGCAACAAGGGCAGTGAGCGTTGTCTTCATCAGAGTCTCCATGAGCGTCGGCTCGCGCCGAGCGCGGGGAAGTTTGCGATGTACGAATTAGCCCCGAATGAGCCATATCCCCCGATACAGCCAGTGACGCATTCTGCCGGTTAATTTGTCGGAATTTTGGTTGGTCTTGGGCATAGGTCGGAGCGTCGAGGAGGTAACGGAAGCCGGCGCCGCACATGAGCGCCGGCTCGTCTGTCGGTACGCGGGCTGGCGTTTTCGCGGTCAGCACACGCGATAGCGGTAGCCGCGCCGCCAGCGCCAGCATCCGTAATAGGGCCGGGGCGCGTAGTAATAGCCGGGCGAATAGCCGTAGTAGGCCGGCGCGTAACCGTAGCCGCCGTACCCGTAACCGCCGTACCCGTAACCGGCGTAGCCGTAGGCGGGATAGCCGTAATAGCCGCCGTAATACCCGTAAGCGGGCCTTGCCAGCACGCTTCCGATGATTGCCCCGATGGCCAAGCTGCCGATGGCAGGGCCCCACCAGCCGCGGCGCGCATCCGCGGGGGTCGGCGTGGCAATAGCCGCGACGGCGATCGTCGCCGCTACGACGAGCGCGGTCAGGGATTTCCTCATGGCGTCACCTCAGTGTGAATTCGCATGGCTCACGATCAACGTGACCTTCGTTGCGAATGTTCCACCACGGAACCGAACGGCCGCTGAACGGCGTGCCGACTTTGCCCGAATGCCGCCATGATTGGGTTTACCAGCGGTGCCGGCCGCCGGGGGCGGAACATCGACGCACTCCGCCCTACGCGCTCGGCTGCGGAATCGGCACCTCGTGCACCTTCATCGCCAGCGCCACCGAGGTGTAATAGCCGAGCAGCACCAGCACCTCGGCGATGCCGTTGCGCCCCAGCACTGTTTCGATCTCGGCGAACTCCGCGTCGGACAGCTT
>JBAUOM010000415.1:0-5044 GCA_049579765.1 Xanthobacteraceae bacterium | reverse complement strand
CGGCGACGGTCTTCGCCGGCACCGACGGGCCCACCTCCAGGACGAAGGGCAAGTCGACGAGGGCGGCGACCGGCGCGATGTCGCGCAGGAAGTCGAACGGCAGCGTCTTGTGGAAGGTCGCGTTGATCGCGTTGGTGGTCGCGACGAACAGCAGCGTGTAGCCGTCGGGCGGCGAACTCACCACCGCCTGCGCCGCGAGGTTGGTGCCGGCGCCCGGCTTGTTCTCGATGACGAAGGACTGCCCGAGCCGTTCCTGAAGCCGCGCGCAGATGATGCGCGCCACGAGGTCGGTCGAGCCGCCGGCCGGATAGCCGAGGATGATGCGTACCGGCCGCGCCGGATAGGCTTGCGCGCCCGCGCGGCGCGCGACCAGCGGAAGCGCGGCGGCACCCGCCGCCATCTGCAGGACTGCGCGGCGCGGAAGCTTCATGATTGTCCTCCCTTTGCAGCGGCACGTTGCGCGCCTTTGCGCGGGCGCTTGTCGTGCGCCCCGCATTCATCTCTCGACGCGTGGCCACGACGCTGCATTATAGTGGGCGATGGAGCGGAAAACAGAGCCGCGCCTCTGCCCGCCCTACGCGCTCGTGAAGTCATGTCAATGCATGTCAGCACGGACGGCACGGCCAGTCGTCCGCACCGGAGAATCGCCGCACATGACCACCATCGGTGCTGCCAAGCGCCTGCTGACCCAATTCGAGACCTACCTCGCGGGCGTCTTCCATCCCCTTCCGCAAGAGCGGGCCGTCACCGGGGCGATACAGTCGGTCTACGGCTGGTTCTTTCCATTTCTCCGCAACGCCTTCATTTGCGGCGTCCTGCAGTACCTCGCCGACGCCAGCGGGAGCGTGACGCTGCAGATTTTGGCGATCGTCGCCTATGTCGCGCTGGCGGCTTATTGCCTATCGTACGTCAATATGTGGGTGCTGACCCCGTTTCACTTCGTGAAGCACAAGCGGCTGGGGTTCCTGCTCGACGGACTGGTCACGCTCGCCGTCCTGTTGTCGCTCGGATACGCGATTCTGGCAGGAACACGGTTCGCCATCGATGAAATCGCAAAGGGGCACGCCGCGTCCCGCAGCAGCGCCCCTCGCAGCTCCGCTCCCGGCACCTAGTCTTGGACGGCATGCTGCGGTCCTCATTCGGCACAGAAAAAATTCGTTCACGCCCATTCTGGTGTAGGCCTCGCAGGCCGTGCACGAATTCGCCAGCGAGCGCCGGGCAGCGCAAGTACGTCAGCCACGCTGACGGGTCCGGCGATATCGAAGGGTGCGCGGACCTGCTAAGCTGATGCGTGCAAGCCATCGGGGTGATCTCCGCAGCGCCCACGCGGCGCGGAGACGGGCACCCGACTGGCGTAAGATTTGCGCGAGCGCAGGGGGAGAAGAGCCATGCGCTGGGATCAATTGCCACGCAGTGACAATATCGAGGACCGGCGCCGGGATGGACCGCGCGGCTTTCCCACCGGCCGCACCGGCGGCATCGGCATCGGCACGCTCCTCGTGCTCGTTCTCATCGGCTGGGCGCTGGGCATCAATCCGCTCTACCTGATCGGCGGAGCGGAGATCCTGTCCGGCCTGGGCGGCTCGCAGCAGCAGTCGCAGCCCGCACCGGGCAGCGCCAGAACGGAGGCTCCCTCCGATCAAATAGGCCAGTTCGTAGCCGCCGTGCTCGGCAGCACGGAAGCCCAGTGGAAAGAGATATTCGCGCGCGCGGGGAAGACCTACGAGCCGCCGACGCTGGTCATGTTCTCCGGCGCGACGCGCTCGGCGTGCGGCTTCGCCCAGGCCGCCATGGGTCCGTTCTACTGTCCGAACGACCAGAAGGTCTACCTCGACACCTCGTTCTTCGAGGATCTCGAGCGGCGCTTCCACGGCTGCGACGCCGGAAGCAAGGGCTGCCAATTCTCCCAGGCCTACGTGATCACGCACGAGGTCGGCCATCACGTGCAGAACCTGCTCGGGCTCCTGCCTCGAGTGCAGGAGGCCCAGCGCGGACTGGGCCAGGCGGAGGCCAATCAACTCCAGGTGCGGGTCGAGCTGCAGGCCGACTGCCTGGCCGGCGTGTGGGCGCACCACGCGGAGGAAAAGTGGCGCGTCATCGAGCCCGGCGACGTTGAGGCGGCGATGCAGACTGCGGCCGCCATTGGAGACGATCGCCTGCAGCGGCGCAGCCAGGGTTATGTTGTCCCGGACGCGTTCATGCACGGGTCCTCGGCCCAGCGCACGCGCTGGTTCACGACCGGCCTGAAATCAGGTGAGGTTGCGAGCTGCGACACGTTTCGCGCCCCGCAACTCTGAACGCGGCGCCACGATTCGAGCTGAAGCTGATCGCGCTCAACGAACGTCCCCGGCCGCGGGACGGCTCGACGCTTCACTCGCCGGAGGAACCACATGGCAATTCTCATGACGCAGGCCTGCTTCACCGAGGAGGGCCGCGAGCGAATGATTGCCGCGCCGGAGGATTGCGTGGAGGCGCTCGACCGACTCATCGCCCAGGCCGGCGGAAAGCTCATCGCCCACTACCTGACGACCGGCGACTACGACATCGTGCTCCTCTTCCAAGCGCCCTCGTACGAGGCGACGGCGCCGGCGCTCGTTGCCGCCGCTGCGGGAAGCGACGTGGCCGACATGAGCACGGTGAGCGTCCTGACAGCGAGCGAGATGAAGCGGGCCTTTGTCAACGCCCGCGCGGTGCTTGCTGACCATCGCTCCGCCGCTGCGCCTGTCGCGGACCGCTCTTCGACCGAGCCGGACATCTACCGGCCCGCGATCGATCCCCAACGGGCGGCGCGCGAAGAACAGGCAGACGCCAAAGCCGCCGCGCAGCTCTTGGAGGCCCGAAGAAAGGCGATGGACGACATCGCAGCGGGACGCCCGGCCCCCTACTACTTCACTGCGCCGCCGACCGCGGATGCGTCCCAGGCCGCGCCTGCGCCCTCGGCGGGCAACGACGCCGCGAAGGAGAAAGCCCCGAGAAAGGAGGTTCCTGCAGATCCGGACAGCGCCGCCGGCGAGAACAAGCGCGGCCGATGACCGGGCTGCCAACGTGCAGTCGAAAAGGAAAGCGAAAGGCGCGCTGGGCTCGGCGATGCAATGGAAAGATTCGATCGCTCGTCTCCCCGTCCCCTGGCGCGGCAAGGCACTTGCCCGCGTTGCGTTCCTCCTCGCAGTTGCCGCGCTGGTCGCGGGGCTGGCCGCCGCCTTCGGCATCGCCCGCGATTACGGCTATCTGCGAGCGTCGATCCTGACGGGATCGCCCGGAGGCCAGTATCACGCGCTGGCCGAGCGGCTCGCCGAGCGGGCAAGGCGCGGGCACGGGACGCTGACGGTCATACCGACCGCGGGCTCGATCGAGAACGTGACACGGCTTGCCGCGCCGGGCGGCTGTGCCGACATGTTCGCCCTCATTCAGGACGGCACCCCCGTGCCGGCGGAAGCGAGGCTCGAACTCCTCGGGCGGCTGCCGCAACCGGAGTCGCTGCTGCTGCTCGGACGCTCCGGCCGCATCTTTCGTACCCTCCCCGATTTTCGCGGCGTATCGATCGGGATCGGCCCGGAAGGCTCCGGCACCGCGTATCTCATGCAGCAGCTGTTCGCGGACGCCGACCTTCGGGAGCTGGACATCCGCCTCTCCAACCACGACTTGCCCGAGCAGGCCAAGCTCGTGGCCGAGGGCAAGCTCGACCTCGCGGCCTTCGTGATGCAAGAAGACGCGGAATTCCTCAGCACCATCATCCGCCGCTATAGCCTGGACATCGCGGCCCCGCAGGACCTGCGGGGTTTGATCGCACGCTACCCGTGGCTCAGTCTCGGCCATATCCCGGAGGGTCGTTACGACCTAGTGCGCCACATCCCCGCAACCGACAAGGAAGTGGTGCGCCTGCGAACGCTGCTGATCGCCAGCCCGTGTGCGCAGCGTGCCGACCGGATCACGCTCTTGATGCTCGCGGCCGCCGAGCTCCCCAACTTCGTGCACGACAATCCGCCGAGCTCGACGGCTCCGGCGTCGGCGTTGCCGCTTGCGCCCGAGGCGCAGCAATTCTTCCCGACCGGCGAGCCCCAGCTCGCCGATCGGTATTTCCCGTGGCTGGTCAACATCATGTCGCCGGCCTACTGGGTCTACCTGGTGATGGCGGTCACGATCCTCTTCAACATGCTGCGGGGGTACAGCCGGTTTCGGCTCTGGCGGATCGACTCCACGCGCGAGAAGCTCGAGACCGCGCTCAAGCAGCTGGTCGATCCGGCGCTCACCCACGCACAGATGCGCGCCGTTCCGGGAGCGCAGGTAATGGCCTCGCCGGAACGCCGCGCCGCCGCGGAGGCCCTGATGGAGCGGCTGCAGGCCCTGCGCGCGCGCTGCCAGCGCCAGACCAACTCCTTCGTCACTCCGATGGGGGACGAACTCTACTACCGCTACCAGCAATTCCTCATCGACGAGGCGGCAACGACGCTCGCCGCGCTGCTGCAGCGGGGCCGCCAACCTTCGCAGCCGTGAGGTGAGCGGCGCCCGCCGCGAGATGCGGCGCTCTTCCGAGTGCGGATCTCGGGCGGCGCGCCCGAAATCAATCCTTACACCGCCTCGGCGTAAGCCTCGTAGGCCTCGCACACCGTCATGATGTGGAGGCGCATGGCGGAAGCGGCGCCGGCGCGGTCGCCGCGCAGGATCGCGACCACGACGCGGTCGTGCTCGAGATGCGACTTCGCCAGTCGCCCGAGATTGCGGAACTGGGCGCGGCGGAACGGCTGCACGCGCTTGCGCGTCGCGTGCGTCATCTCGGCGAGATAGGAATTGTGCGCGCCGGCATAGATCGCGGCGTGAAACGCCTCGTTGACCTCGTGGTAGCGCTGCGGATCGCCGCGATGGATGAGCGCGCGCAGTTCCTCGTGCGCAGCCTCGAGCAGGTTGCGCTCGCCGGCGTTCATGCGCTCGGCGGCGAGCCCCGCGCACAAGGCTTCGAGCTCGGCCATCGCCTCGAACATGCCGATCAGGCGCTCCTCGCTCGGGCGCGCCACCACCGCGCCGCGATGGGCGCGCACCTCGACGA
>JBAUOM010000414.1:0-5983 GCA_049579765.1 Xanthobacteraceae bacterium | reverse complement strand
TCCTTCGCTCAACGCCATCACCAGCACCCAGATCCAAGCGTCCCAGGCGCAGAGCTTCGGCAACCTGTTCTTCACGCTGCCGGGCGCCACCTCCGCCGGTCTCGCGCCCGGCGCGTCCCGCCCGGTCCTGCGCGGGCTCGACGATTTCCGCGTGCGCGTGCAGGAGAACGGCATCGGCTCGATGGACGTCTCCGACTACGGCCAGGACCACGGCATGCCGATCGATCCACTGTCGGTGCAGAAAATCGAGATCTATCGCGGTCCGGAGGCGTTGCGTTTCGGCTCGCAGGCGGTCGGCGGCGTCGTCGAGGCGACCAACAACCGCATCCCTTTCGCCGCGCCGCCCGGCGGCTGGCAGACCCAGTTCCTGGGCGCCACCACCACCGTCGACCGCGGTCTCGAGGGCGGCGCCCTGTTCGACGCCGGCACGCGCGATTTTGCCATCCATGCCGACGTCTACGGACGCCACGGCAGCGACTATTTCGTTCCCAGCTATCCCTATCTGTTCCCGACCGATCCGGCGCCCGCCTTCAACGGCAAGCAGCCGAATTCGTCCTTCCACTCCGAGGGGCAGGCGGTCGGCGGCTCCTACCTGTTCGACGGCGGCTATGTCGGCGTCGCGCTGTCGCGCTTCACCAGCCTCTATCGCATCCCCACCCTGGAAGGGGCGCAGACCGGCACACGCATCGACCTCGCGCAGACCAAGCTCACCAGCAAGGGCGAGTTCCGTCCGCAATCCTCGGCCATCGACGTGGTGCGCTTCTGGCTCGGCGCGGTCGAGTATCACCATGACGAGATCGGCATCGGCGACGACGGCATCGACGGCGTCCAGGCGACCTTCAACAACCACGCCCAGGAGGCCAAGACCGAAGTCACGTTCATGCCGATCACGACGGGTCTCGGCACTTTGATCAGCTCGATCGGCACCCAGTTCGACCACCAGCAGATCGACACCGCGGGCGACGCCGGCAGCCTGCTCGGCGCGGCCCGCACCAACCGCGGCGCCGCCTATTTCTATAACGAGTTCTGGCTCACCGACACCTTGCGCACCCTGCTGGCGGGCCGCGTGGAAACCGTTCGTCTCGACGGCACCGCCGGCATCTTCCCGCCGGCCTTGGTGCCGCCCCCGGACAATCCGCTGCTGTCGCTGCAGTCGCTCGGCTTCAACCCCGCAAGCATCAGCTTCAGCGTGGTCAAGGACCTGCCGTCCTGGATGGTCGCCAGCGCCACGGTGTCGCGCATCCAGCGCGCCCCCACGGCGCTCGAGCTGTTCGCGCATGGCGCCCACGACGCGCCGGGCACCTTCGAGATCGGCGACCCGAACCTCAAGATCGAAACCGCCAACAGCGCCGAGCTCGGCCTCAAGCGGATCGACGGTGCGTTCCGCTTCGACGGCAAGGTCTATTACACCAGGTACAACAACTTCATCTTCCGGCAGGCGACCGGCATCCTCTGCGGCACCGATTTCGCGACCTGCGGCGTCGAGACCGAGTTCATCCAGACCATCTATTCCCAGCGCGACGCCATCTTTCGCGGCGGCGAGGTCGCCTGGCAATGGGACCTCGCGCCGGTGGCGAACGGCATTTTCGGCGTCGACGGCCAATACGACTTCGTGCGCGCCACCTTCACCGACGGCAGCAACGTGCCGCGCATGCCGCCGATGCGGCTGGGCGGCGGCGCCTATTGGCGCAACGACAACTGGTTCGTGCGCATGGGCCTCCTCCACGCTTTCGGCCAGAGCGACCTCGGCCTGAACGACACGCCGACCGCCGGCTACAACCTCCTGCGGATGGAGGTCAGCAACCGACGTTACTGGCGCTACTCGCCCTGGGGCCCGACCGAGATCACCACCGGCCTGACCGGCGACAACCTGCTCGACGTCGACGTGCGCAACTCCGTGCAGTTCCACAAGGATGAGATCCTGCTGCCCGGGCGCAGCATCAAGCTCTTCATGAACGCCAAGTTCGGCGGCGCGCCGCCGCCCAACAGACCGGGCATCGGCTACGACAAGGCCCCGTTCGGGCTCCCGCCGATCTTCAAGGCGCCGGTGGCGACCGCCTGGAGCTGGGCCGGGCCCTATATCGGCGCCAATATCGGCTACAGCTTCGGCCGGTCGAAGACCGACGCCGTGTTCAACGACACCACGACCGGCGCTGCGCTCCTCGCCGCCGGCTCCTCGGACAGTCTCAACGGCGGCATCGGCGGCATCCAGGGCGGCTACAATTGGCAATGGGCCAACTGGGTGGCCGGCGTCGAAGCCGACCTCCAGATCTCCGGCCAGGGCGCGACCCCGACCTATGTCTGCCCGGGCGCGATCTGCAACCCGACGATCGTCGGCTTCGATGCGCCGGTGACGGCGACGTTCGAGCAGGGCTACAAATTGGATTCGTTCGGCACCTTGCGCGGACGCTTCGGCTCGACCATCACGCCCGGGCTAATCGCCTATGCCACCGGGGGCCTTGCGGTCGGCTCGATCAGGACCACGGTCAGCCTCGCCGGCACCGGTTTCGATGCCGACGGCAATCCCGGCCTGGTCAGCAATACCTTCAGCAAGCTGACGCAGAAAGCGGGCTGGACGGTCGGCGCCGGTCTCGAAGGCCGCCTGTTCGGCAATGTGACCGGCAAGGTCGAGTACCTCTACCTCGATTTCGGCACGGTCTCGACGTCCGTGCACAACCCGCTCAACGCCACGCCGATCGCGCTCGCCAGCAATGCGCACATCACCGACAACATCGTGCGCGCCGGCCTCAACTACAAGCTCGATCCGGCGGTTGGGCTCTACGACGTGTTCACGGGCATCGGGGCGCCCTTGGTCTACAAGGCACCGTTCTCCAAGGGTCCCGCATTGCCCCCGCCGCTGGTGACGGCATGGACGTGGGCCGGCCCCTATCTCGGTTTGAACGCCGGCTACGCCTTGGGCAAGTCCAACACCGACACCACCATCAGCGATGCCATCGCCGGGACGCCGCTCGTCGCCAGCAGCAACTCCGCCAAGCTCACCGGCATGACCTACGGCGCCCAGGCCGGCTTCAATTGGCAATCCGGCGCTTTCGTCGCGGGCATCGAGGCGGACGTCCAGAACTCGCGCCAGCCCGGGCGGGTCACGACGCTCGACTGCGCCGGCGCGACCTGCAATCCCGCGCTCGGCGCCCTCGGCTTCGACGCGCCGGTGAGCGCGCGCATGGAGCAAAGGCTGGAATGGTTCGGCACGTTGCGGGGACGGCTCGGCGTCACTCCGACGCCGGGGTCCCTGCTCTATGCCACGGGCGGTCTGGCCGTGGGCCGGATCAAGACCTCGGGCACGATCAGCGGCTCGAGCCTCGGGCTTACCCCGGACGTCACCGAGGGCGTGGTCGTCGATGTCGACGAGGACGGCAACCCGATCGAAATCCCGGTCGAAGTGCCGATCGTCGTCGCCAGCGCCGACCCCACCAGCACCACGTTCTTCAACCAGACGACCAAGCTGGGCTGGACCGTGGGCGCCGGCGCCGAGGTCCGTCTCGGCGGCAACTGGACCGGCAAGGTCGAGTATCTCTATCTCGACTTCGGCACGGTCTCGACCTCGGCTTCGCTGCCGCAGAACGCGACGCCGATCGCCGTCAATTTCAATTCCCGCATCACCGAGAATTTGGTGCGGCTGGGCGTCAACTACAAATTCGATCCGCTCGGCGCGGTCTACGACGCGCCCGCGGGCGTCGCCGGTCCGCTGGTGTTCAAGGCCCCGCTGCGCTCGGCCTGGACCTGGGCCGGGTTCTATCTCGGCGGCACCATCGGCTACGGCTGGGGCACGTCCAAGACCGACACGGTGTTCAGCGACCTCGCCGGCGCGGGCCAGGTGTTTGCGAGCAACGCCTCGAACCGGCTCGACGGGGCGATCGGCGGCGCGCAGGCCGGCTACAACTGGCTCGCGGGCAACCTGCTCGCCGGCGTCGAAGGCGACCTCAACTATTCCGGCCAGCGCGCGGGCCTGGCGGCGGTGTGCCCGGGCGAGATCTGCAATCCGGCGCTGGTCGGCGTGGTCGGCGATCCGTCGGCACTGGCGCTGTTCGAGCAGGGCCAGAAGCTCGAATGGTTCGCAACGCTGCGCGGCCGGCTCGGCGCGACCGTCACGCCCGGCGCCGTGGCCTACGTCACCGGCGGCTTGGCCGTGGGCGAGGTCATGACCGCCGGCACCGTGTTCGGCTTCGACGGCGACGGCGAGCAGGTCAACACCATCGTCAGCAGCCACAATACCAAGGCGGGCTGGACGGCCGGCGGCGGCGTCGAAGCTCGGTTGTTCGGCAACTGGACCGGCAAGATCGAATATCTCTACCTCGATCTCGGATCGATCACGACGGTGCCGACGCCGGCGCCCGGCGCGACCCTCGCGGCCGCCTTCAACTCCCGCGTCACCGACAACATCGTGCGGCTCGGCGTCAACTACAAGTTCGATCCCAACGACATCTTGAGCTATTGATGTGATGACGAGAACTCTCTCTGCTCTAGTGGCGGCCGCGACTTTGGCAATTTCGACCGCCACCGTGCCGACCACGGCGGATGCGCGTTGCGTCGCCTGCGCGGTCGGCGCCGGCGAATGGCCGGCCGAGGCGCCCCCCGGCTATGTGTACTATCCCGGCTATGGGCAACAGCTGCCGGGGCCGAACTGTAATTGGTTCCGCCTGCCGGTCTTCGACGCTTACGGCAACATGGTCGGCTGGCGGGGGCGGCCAGTGGCGTTCTGCTCCTGGTTGGCCGGCTATCGTCCGTGGCCGCCGCTTTGATCGCGCATCAGCCGCGCCGCTTGGGCCACATGGCCGAAGCGGATCAACTCTGATCGCTCGCGCCGACGAAGGGCGGGTTACGCCTATCGCCAGCCCTCCTCTGCTCAAGCCAATTGCAACGGCCCGTGGTCGTCGCAGTGGTCGCCGTGCGGATGATGCAGCCGGCCGCCCACGAGGTAATCGACGTGGTCGCCGTGCGGAACCGCCTCGTGGCCGCAGTTCGGGCCGTGCTGGTGCGCGCAGTGCGTCTGCGGGGTGCACTGCACCGGATTGGCGGCATCGACCGCGATCGTGTGCTCGTCGACATGATCGTCGTGCATGTGGTGGAGATGGCCGTCGTGGAGATAGTCCAGGTGGCCTCCGTGGCGAACCGCGGTATGCCCGCAGTTCGGGCCATGCTGGTGGGTGTGGTTGGGATGGTGCTTCTCGGTGCACGTGGTCATGATCGTCCTTTCTTCGTCTCGGTGCGCCCCGGACCCGCTGATCACTCTTTCTCGGCCGCGTGTCTCACCGCGCTCTGCATCAAACGTAGGACATGCGCGTCCGAAAGCGCGCAGTAGACTTGTTTCGGCGATGCCGCTTGCCGCCGATCTGCTCCTTGCGCATCGACGTTTCGTCATTCCAACGTAATGATGGAATGCTCGCCGCATTACGCCGGCTGTCAAGGGGACACGCCGACGCGCTCAGCGCGCGGCGGCGTCCGGCGCATCGCGCAGGAACGCCTCGACGGCGTCGGCGACGGCGTCGGGAAATTCCTCGTGCACGGCGAGCTTGCCGCGCGGAAGCCTGACGCTGCGGACGCCGGGCAACGCGGCGAGCGCCTCCATCTCCGCGCGCGACCGCGACGGCGTCTCGGCTCCGTAGATGACGAGGATCGGGGCCGCCGCGCGGTGGGCAAGATCGAGAAACGCCTCGCGACTCGCGAGCGGATCGAGGCGGCCGGCGACGAAGCGCACCGAGGCGAAGCGCGCCCCCGGTGCGCGCGTTACCGCGAGCTTCTCGCGCAGCCGCTCGGCGCTCAGGAACGCAGGATCGCTGTAGACGTGCCCGACAGCCATGCGGCGCAAGACCAGGCGGTTGACGTTGAGCCGATAAATCGGAGGCCCGAGCCCGGGCAGGTCGACGAGCCGCCAGAGCCGATCGAACCACGGGCGATGCCCGCCCATCACGGTCGGCAGCGGCCCGCGCCAAGTCGGCGCGAGCAGGATGAGCCGCGCCTGCGG
>JBAUOM010000413.1:0-2125 GCA_049579765.1 Xanthobacteraceae bacterium | reverse complement strand
AGCCGCCATCGCTTATGACGCAGTAAGACTAAAGCATGATCCCGAAAAGTGTGCAGCGGTTTTCGGAAAAGATCATGCTCAGACAAGAAGCTAGATCGGGATGACGATTCGAAGAAAAGTCATCCCGCTCTAGTCGACAAAAATCGCGCCGCGAGCGGCCGGAGATGTCCCGTCAAGACGGCGACGTTGCGACCGCCCGCGGTTGGATGGCCACCCCCAATGTTCGGCCAAGACGGGCACGCGCCGGTTTCGAGTCGGTCGGCGCCGCGGCCGGCGCGCGCCGCCTGCAAGGCCGCAGACCTCGCCCGGGAACAGGGATTCACGACATGATCCAGGAAGCGCGCGGGCCCATCGATTACGAAGAGTGCGGGACCGGTCCGACCCTTGTGCTGGTGCCAGGATCGTGCAGCACCGGCGCCGCATGGCGACCGGTGATTGCCACTTGGAATGGCCGGTTCCGCTGCGTGACGACGAGCCTCCTCGGATACGGTCGCACCGCCGAGCGCCGCACTGCCGATGATGCTGCCATTTCGCACGAGGCCGAAATGCTGGAATCGGTCGTTCGCAGGGCTGGTGGCCGCGTGCATCTGGTCGGTCATTCGTTCGGCGGCCTGGTGGCGCTGGCCGTGGCGTTCCGCAACAAAGTGCCACTGGCAAGCCTCGCGATCCTCGAAGCACCGGCGCCGGAAGTGTTGCGCGAGCGGGGCGAGCGCGAGCACTACCGCGCGTTTCGCCTGATGACCAAGGCCTATTTCTCCGCCTTCGACGGCGGCGACGCGGAAGCGATCGCGGCAATGATCGATTTTTATGGTGGGGCCGGCACTTATGCCGCGTGGCCGAAACGGGTGCGCGACTACGCGGTGGCGACGACACCGGTCAACATCCTCGATTGGGCGAGCGCGTATGGTTTTGCGCTGCCGGCGGCGTCGCTGGCCGCCGTTGAAATCCCCGCTCTCGTGATTTGGGGAGGAACAAGCCACCCGGCGGTGCAACGTGCCAATGAGCTCCTCGGCGAGTATATGAGCGAGGCGGTGCTTGCCACGATCGACTCGGCCGCGCATTTCATGCTTGCAACACACCCGAGCGAGGTTGGTCGCTTGATTGCCCGGCATCTGCACCGTGCCGAAGCAGGGAGCGATAGCGTGCCGCTCCGATCCGCCGACGGCTGCTGGGACATTCCGGAAAAAGTCACCCACGGCGAATGACAGCCGCTCACCGCCTCAAAGCGGATTGCGTTGTAGCTACGCCGTCCTGAACAGTCGATAAATCAGGGAGAGCCAGTGCCTGCGCGCCCGCACCTGCGTTGTCGTGATAGCCCCACAGCTTGCGTTGATGGCACGAAGGCTGCGCAGGGATGTCGGGGACCGCGTGCCGCAGCTTGGCAGCTTGGACGCCGGCCCGATGCCGGCGATCCACCCGGATACCAGCCGCGCTTATTGACGCGTCGTCGCGGGGCGGCTGATACGGCGTCGGCCCGTGACCGGAAATTCGCCCGGCTTTCGGGAGCCGAGCCGGCCCCGCGGTCGAGGCAGAACGCCCCCACATTCCCCGTCCCGGCGACATCAAGACCGCATGTTCGCGGGTGGGATCGTGCTGGGGCCGCGATGTCGCCGTCGAATTCGCCCGGCGATGGATTCTGCCATGATTCAGCCAAAGCGGTTCGCAATATTGTTTGGTGGCGGCCAGGGGAGGCCAGGGGAGGCCAGGGGGCTCGATTGGTTCCAGCACGCCGGTTTGCTGCTGCTGCTGCTGCGACAGCATTGCTGATCGCAGAGGCACTTTTCGTCTGCCTGTTCTTGGCCGTGGGTTCACAGGCCCAAGCCCAACAGGCTCAAGCTCAACCGCCGCAAGCTCAGATCGGCGCCTGCGCGGACGCCGACGAGCTCGCGGTCCTGCCCTCGCCGCTGTCGCCGTGGAAGGGCGCGCCCTTGCGGGTCGTCTTCGCCGCGGAAAAGCCGCTTGAGGGCGAGCTTTCGCTGATCGCGCCGGACGGCAAGGTCGCCGCCAGCTCGAGCGAGCGCCACGGCGGGCCGCCCTATTTCTGGTATGCCGAGGTTGCCTCGCCGGCCGCGGGGACGTGGCACGCCAAGCTGACGCGCGAGCGCGCGCCCGCCGAGTGCAGCAT
>JBAUOM010000412.1:0-18352 GCA_049579765.1 Xanthobacteraceae bacterium | reverse complement strand
GATTACAGCGGCGAGCTGAAGATGCTGGGCAATCCGCTGATGGACTGCTTCAAGGATTTCTACGCCGACACCGCGCTGTGCGGCGGCCGCATCGGCACGGTCTGCGGGTTGGAATTCTACGGCGCTGATCACGTGCTGTTCGCCTCCGACGCGCCGTTCGGCGCGGAGGGCGGCGCGAGCTATATCCGCGAGACCATGAAGGTCATCGCCTCCCTGGATATCGCCAAGGCCGACAAGGAGAAGATTTGCTACCGGAACGCGCAAGCCCTTTTCAAACTGGACTGAGCCATGCGCGCGCACGGCTTTACCGCTCTTCGCGGCATCGGCTAAGGTGCTGTCGCAAAGACAAAGAACAGGGAGAAACGCCGATGCTGCCGCCTCTGCGCTCCGTCATGCCTGCCGTGCTGGCGGGGACGCTCGCGGCGGCAATCGCGAGCCCGGCGCCGGCGGCCGACAAGGTCGCGGTCGGAACCGGCGGCTCTGCCAGCGATGCGCCGTTCTACATCGCCTACGACAGGGGGTTCTTCAAAGACGAAGGCCTGGACGTCGACCTGATCGTGCTCGATTCCGGCGCCAAGGTCATCGCGCCGCTCGGCACCGGCGAGCTCGACGTCGGCAGCGGCGCGCTCTCGGTCGGGTTCTGGAATGCGCTCCTGCGCGGCGTGAAATTCCGCATCGTCGCCGATCGCGGACATACCGAGCCCGGCTATCTTTACCAGACCGTTTTCATGCGCAAGGATCTGATCGACAGCGGCAAGTTCAAGAGCCTCAAGGATCTCAAGGGCATGCGCATGGGGTTCGCAGCGCAGGGCGTGACCTCGCTGTCGCTGCTCAACGAGGCGGCAAAGTTTGCCGGCATCAAGTTCGAGGACGTAAGCCCGGTCTACCTCTCGTTCCCGCAGCAGATCGCGGCGTTGCAGAACAAGGCTCTCGACGGCACGTTCCTGATAGAGCCGCAGGCGACGGTCGCCGTCAATGCCGGATACGGCGTGCGCTTCATGGATACCAACGAGTTCTATCCGCATCAGCAGATCTCGGTGATCTTCTACAGCGACAAGTTCGCCCGCGACCGCAAGGATGTGGCCGAAAAATTCATGCGCGCTTGGTTGCGGGGCGTGCGCAGCTACAACGATGCGATCAAGGGCGGAAAGATCGCCGGCGCCGGCGCCGATGCGGTCGTCGCCACCATGGCCAAGAGCTTCAACATGAATCCCAACCTCGTGCGCGAGATGTATTCGCAGGCCGTCGAGGTCAGCGGCGCGGTGAACGCCGCCGGCATCCAGAAGGACCTCGACTTCTTCCGCAAGCAGGGTTGGGTGAGCGGGCAGATCAGCGCGAGCGACGTGATCGACATGTCGTTTGCCCAGAAGGCCAGCGCCGAGCTCGGTCCCTATCAGCGGAAGCCGCAGTGACGACATGATTTCCATCGCGGGCGTCGAACTCGAACTGTTCGAGCGCGGCCAGGGCGCGCCGCTGCTCTATCTGCACGGCGGCGGCGGTATCGGCTCGGATGCCGGTTTTCTCGATCTGCTCGCCAAAGGCCGGCGCGTCATCGCTCCCTCGCATCCCGGCTTCGGGAAATCGTCGCTGCCCGACTGGCTCGACAGCGTGGACGACATCGCCCACATCTATCTCGAATTGATGGATCGCCTGGCTCTGACCCGAACCGATGTCGTGGGCTTCTCCATCGGCGGATGGATCGCGGCCGAACTGGCGACCAAGGCGCCCGAGCGGCTCGACCGGCTGGTGCTGATCGGTCCGGTCGGCGTCAAGACCGGCCGGCCCGACCACCTCGACATTCCCGACGTGTTCGCCATGCCGCGCGACAAGCTCGACAAGCTGCGCTTCCACGATCCCGCCCTGCATGCCGGCGATTTCGCCACGCTGTCGGAGGAGGAGCTTTACATCGTGGCGCGCAACCGCGAGACGCTCGCCCTGCTGAGCTGGGAACCGTACATGCACAACCCCAAGCTCCGGTACCGGCTTCATCGCGTCAATGTCCCGGCGCTGTTTCTGCGCGGCGCGAGCGACGGGATCGTCTCGGCCGAATACCTCGAACGGTACGCCAAGCTGCTTCCGCAGGCCGGGATCAAGACCATCGCCGCAGCAGGACACCTGCCGCAGGTCGAGCAGCCGACGACGACGGCCGCGACGATCCTGCAATTCCTGAACGGCGGACAAGCGGCGGACCCATCGGGAGCAAGATCATGAAAGCGTGGCACTTCAGCGAGAACGCCTATCCCTATCTGCCGCCCGATGACGAATACGAGTCGATCCGCGTCTCGCTGCCCAATCGCCTCTACGACCCGAACAAGGGCGCCGAGCTCTACGACCGCTACATCGACGAATGGCTGATCGCCGAGGACGAGGGCATGGAGATCATGCTCAACGAGCACCATCAGACCGCGACCTGCGTCGATCCCGCGGCGCCGCTGGTGCTCGCCGCGCTGGCGCGGCTGACCAAGAAAGCGCGCCTGCTGATTCTGGGGAACCCGGTCGCCAACCGCCGCCAGCCCGTGCGCGTCGCCGAAGAGATGGCGATGGTGGACGTGCTCTCGAAAGGCCGGCTCGAATGCGGTTTCGTGCGCGGCGTGCCCTATGAGGTGCTGCCGGCGAACAGCAACCCGGTGCGCATGAACGAGCGCCAGTGGGAGGCCATGGACCTCATCGTCAAGGCCTGGACCAGCCACGACGGACCGGTGAGCCACGAAGGCCGCTTCTTCCATCACCGCAACATCAACATCTGGCCGCGCCCTTACCAGCAGCCGCATCCGCCGATCTGGGTCTCGACCACGACGCCGGGCGGGGCCGGACGCGTGGGCACACGCGGCTACGTGCAGGCGACGTTCCTGACCGGGTACCGCGGCACGCCGGCGATCTTCGAGTCCTACCGCAAGGGCTGGCACGAGGCCGGCCGCGGCGTGGAGGTTCCGGTCGACCGCCTCGCCTATGCGGCGCTGGTCTATGCCGGCGAGAGCGAGGCACAGGCGCGCGCGGGCGCCGAGAAGCTGCTCTGGTACATGACGGCGAACAAGGTGCCGCTGCACTTCTGCTATCCGCCGGGCTACGTGCCTACACCGGTGCACGCGCAAATCCTGCGCGGCGCAGCCGTCGACCAGCACGCGGCCAACCGTGCCAACGCGACGGTCGACAAGGCGATCGAAGCCGGCATCATGTTCGCCGGCACGCCCGACCAGGTCTTTCGCCAGATCAAGAAGATGTACGACCATGTCGGCGGCTTCGGTCATCTCCTGATCATGGGCCAAGCCGGCTTTCTCGAGCACGACGAGACGGTGCGCGGGATCAGGACCTTCGCGCGCGAGGTCTATCCGCGGCTCAAGGAGGCGTTTCCAGACAGCGCCAGCTCGGGCCTGCGCGAGGACTCCGCGGCCGCGCGGGTGGTGGCGTAGTGCAACAGCCGATGGCTCGCGCAATAAGCGCCGACCAAGGCACCAGCGGGGACAACAGCGCACGAGCCCGCATGCTGCAACGCTTCCACCGGTGCTCTCGCTTCATGTCGCTGACGCACGAGACCGGTCTCATCACGGCGCCGCTGCCGGTCTATTTCGAGACTTTCGTGCCGGGGGCCGCGAGCACGCGCGCGACCGTGGTGATGGTCCACGGCGGCGCCCATTCCGGCGCCTGCTATCAGCGCACCGCCGATGGCCGCCGCGGCTGGGCCTATCTCTTCGCCGAGCGCGGATACCGCACGGTGGTGCCGGATTGGCCGGGAACCGGCCGCAGCGGCCATATTCCGCTCGATCGGCTCGACGGCGCGACGGTGGTCGAGGGTCTCGGCGCGCTCATCCGCAGCCTGGGCGCGCCGGTGGTGTTGCTTACGCATTCCATGTCGGGCTGCTACGGTTGGCGACTGCTCGAGTTGCACGGCGACCTGATCGACACGGTGGTCGGCGTGGCGCCCGGCCCGCCGGGCAATATCCAGAAGCTGCCGCCGGTCTACGCGGAAACCGAGAGCGAGATCGAGACTGAAGTCTCCGGGCGGCGCGGTCGCATCGACAAGAGGGCGCCGGTGGTTGCAACCCGCGATTTCGTGGAGCGCAAGCTCGTCGGCGAGAGCCGATATTTTCCGCGCGACCGGCTCGCCGGCTATGCCGCGAGCCTGCGCCCGATCCCGCCCAATATCCTCCTCGAGCGGCAGAACGTGCAGGGCCGCCAGGTGCGGGTGATCGATCCGAGAAAGCTCGCGGGCAAGCGCGTCCTCGTCATCACCGGCAGTGCCGATCTCGACCATGCGCGCGAGGTCGACGGCGCCGTGGTCGCCTGGCTCAACGCCAACGGTGCGAAGGCCGACTTCTGCTTTCTCGCCGACCGCGGTATTGTCGGCAACGGTCACATGCTGATGCTGGAGGAAAACAGCGACGAGATCGCCGGCGTCATCCTCGATTGGCTCGAAGGCGCGTACCGCGGCCAATCGTCGGCGGTCCGGGCAGGCGAGCGCGCCCGCTGAACCTGACGGCGGTCGGCGCGCAGAGACGAGCGGAGACTCAATCATGGCAAAGATCGTACTGGGCATGGCGGCCTCGCATGGCCCGCTATTGGCGACGCCACCCGAACAATGGGACCAGCGCGCGGAAGCCGACCGGCGCAATCCCGCGCTCATCTATCGCGATGGCACCTTCAAGTTCGAGGAGCTGGCGAAACTGCGCGCCGGCGAAAATCTCGGCGAGCAGATCCGGCTCCCCGTCAAGCAGCAGCGGTACGACGCCTGTCAGCGCGCCATGGCGGAAATGGCGCGGGTGTTCAAGGAGGTGAAGCCGGACGTCGCCGTCCTCGTCGGCAACGACCAGATGGAGGTGTTCGAGGACGCCAACATTCCGGCCTTCATGGTGTGCTTCGGAGAGAACCTCGACAACATTCCCTTCTCGCCGGAGCAGAAGAAGCGTTTACCGCCCGGCATCGAGATCGCAGAGCCGAACCACCACGGCAAGTCCGCGCAGAGCTATCCCGGCCATCCGAGCCTCGGGCGCTACCTGATCGAAGCGCTGATGCAGCGCGACTTCGACGTGGCGGCCGCCGCGCGGCTGCCGCAGTCCCCGTCGTCCAACATCTCCGGCCTCCCGCACGCCTACGGCTTCATCTACCGCCGCATCATGCGGGACGATTTCGTCCCGGCGGTGCCGCTCTTCATCAACACGTTCTATCCGCCCAACCAGCCGACGACGCGGCGCTGCTTTTCGCTGGGCGAGGCCTTGGCCGAGGCGATCGGCGCATGGGACGCCGACTTGCGCGTCGCCGTCATTGGTTCCGGCGGGATGTCGCATTTCGTGGTTGACGAGGAGCTCGACCGCGCCTTCCTCCACGCCATGCAACACAGGGACACCGATGCCCTGATCTCGATTCCCGCCTACAACTTCCGATCCGGGACCTCGGAATTGAAGAACTGGATGCCGGTCGCCGGCGCCATGAACGAGGCCGGGCTCGGTATGACCGTGATCGACTATCAGCCGCTCTATCGCTCCGCCGCCGGCACCGGCAGCGGAATGGCATTCGCGTATTGGCGCTAAGGCTGCGGAATTGTCCGGTCGCACATGGTCCCGACGGCGAACCGGTGGCGTCGTCGTCCAAATCCGCTCGATTGAGCCCCTCGCGTCGTCGGGATCGCACATTATATTGTTCCGATGCTCTACATCGAATTGGCGATCGTCATCGCGCTGGTCCTCGTGAACAGCCTCCTTGCGCTGGCGGAACTCGCCGTCGTCTCCTCCCGACGCAACCGTTTGCAGGTCCTGGTCGATCACCAGGTCACCGGCTCGCGTCGTGCCCTCGCTCTCGCAAGTGATCCCGGCCGGTTCCTCTCGACCGTCCAGGTCGGCATCACCCTGGTCGGCGTCCTCTCCGGCGCGTTTTCCGGCGCCACGCTCGGGGCGCGGTTGGCCCAATGGTTCGTCCAGCTGGGACTGCCGAACGGGATCGCTCAAACGCTGGGCGTCGGCCTAGTCGTGACCATCATTACCTACTTTTCGCTGGTAATCGGCGAACTGGTGCCGAAGCAGATCGCGTTGCGCAATCCGGAAAAGATCGCCGTGCGGGTGGCGCCGGCCATGACCACGATGGCGAGAATCGCCGCGCCCGTCGTATGGTTTCTCGATGCGTCAGGGCGCGCCGTTCTCGCCGCCCTCGGATATGGCGCGCAGGCCGAGCACCGCGTCACCGACGAGGAGATCCGGGCCTTGATCGCGGAGGCCGAGAGCGCCGGCGTGATCGAGCCGGGCGAACGCGCGATGATCGCGGGTGTCATGCGGCTCGGAGACCGCCCGGTCCGCGCGGTCATGACGCCCCGCCGCGAGGTGGACATGATCGACCTTAGCGCGGACCCCGACGAAGTTCGCACCGCCATCGCGGAGAGCATCCATTCGCGGTTGCCCGTGCATGAGGGCGCCCCAGAAGAGATGCTCGGCGTCGTGCAGGCCAAGGATCTGCTTGATGCCTATCTGCGCGGCGAACATCCGGACATACGCGCGCAGCTGCGATCGGCCCCCAATGTTCCCGACACCGCCGATGCGCTCGACGTGTTGGGTGCCATCAAAGGGTCGGTGATCCATATGGCACTCGTCCACGACGAGTACGGCAACTTCGAAGGAGTGGTCACGAACGCCGATATACTGGAAGCGATCGTCGGCGATTTTCGCACCGATGAAGGCCCGGCCGAGCCGGATGCGGTGCGGCGCGACGATGGATCCTGGTTGATCGAGGGCAGCATGCCGGTGGACGAGATGGCAGAGCGGCTGCCCATCGCGCTGCCGCCGGAGCGCAGCTATCATACCGCCGCAGGATTCGCGCTCAGCCAGCTCGGTCATCTGCCGGCCGTGGGCGAAAGTTTCGACAGCCAAGGGTGGCGTTTCGAGGTCGTCGACCTCGATGGCCGACGTATCGACAAGATCCTGGCCAGGCGCGTGGCCGGTGTGCGCCGGCGCGCCGCGGTTTGAGCAAGCCTCGCACTCCTCGACGGCCCGGGCGTGCTCCCGACGCCGGCGGTCGTTGAACGATGGGACATTCGAGCTGAAACCATGGCCGACCATCACCACCCGCACGGCTTCTCTCAGGATCATGCGCATCGCCACAGCCATGGCGTCGTCGATCCTTCGATCGCGACCAGCGAACGGGGGCTATGGGCGGTCAGATGGTCGTTTGCCGGTCTCGCCGCCACGGCCGTGCTGCAGCTGCTCGTGGTGTTCGTATCTGGCAGCGTGGCGCTGCTCGCCGACACCATTCACAATTTTGCGGATGCCGCGACTGCCATCCCGTTGGCCATCGCCTTCTGGCTTGCGCGCAGGTCGCCGAGCGCGCGCTTTACCTTCGGCTATGGCCGGGTCGAGGATCTGGCCGGAGTCGCGATCGTGCTCACGATCCTCGCCAGCGCCATCGTTGCGGGGTACGAGAGCATTCAGCGGCTGCTGCATCCCCAGGACATCTCGCATCTGTGGGCGGTCGTGGCGGCCGCGATCGTCGGCTGTCTCGGCAACGAGGTGGTCGCGATTTTCCGTATTCGCGTCGGCCGCGAGATCAACAGCGCAGCCTTGATCGCCGACGGCCACCATGCCCGCATCGACGGGTGGACGAGCCTGGCCGTGCTGTTCGGCGCGGTCGGCGCGTGGCTCGGCTATCCGCTCGCCGATCCGATCATCGGCCTCATCATTACGGCTGCGATTTTCGCGATCGTCATCCAGAGTGCAAAGTCGATCTTCATCCGCGTGCTGGACGGCGCCGATCCGCAGATCATCGGCGAGATCCGGCATGCCGCCGAGCACATGCCCGGGGTCAGGGGCGTGGCTGAAGTGCGGGCGCGCTGGCTCGGTCATCGCCTGCATGCCGAGCTCAACATCGCCGTCGATCCGCAGTTGACGATCGCACAGGCGCATGCGGTCGCCACCGAGGTCCGCCACCGGCTTCTTCATCACTTGGACTACTTGTCGCTCGTCGTCATCCACGTCGATCCGGCGGACCAGTCCGGGGAAACCCATCACCGCATTCGCGCCCATGCCCACGACGGGCTGCCCGTGCATTCGCACGGTTGAGCGCGCTCGCTCGTGTCCTGCGTCCGGTCAGGTCCCCTCGGCCTGCGCCGCGGCCTTGTTCCTGCGGCAGACACTGGGATTTGGAGGGGCGCAGGAAACGGTCGAAAGCAGCTACGGCCAGATGGCTGGAAAGCGGGATATATCGCGTTGCCACAGGTGTCATGCTGACGTTCGACTACCAATTCCTGGCGCACCCTGCGCACAACGCCGACAGAGGCCCAATCTCGGTCTTCTCGGGACGCCTGCATGGCGAGTTCTAGGTGCGCGCACGGGCCGGAGAGGTGAGTGCAGTCTCGCGAGAGCTCTATCTCTGGTTGAGAGCTTGCGGTGTCTCGATTCAACAGCGTGAGGCGCCTCAGCGCCGCCAGCGCCATCGCGCGCCCCGCGATTTGTCCGATTGTGCTGGCAACCGCGCCGCTGGTATAAAGCGTCATCAAGGCGACTTATAATCGCCGTAGACGCGAGCGAAACGACGCCCCGTGGGTGGAATCGAAGTGTCGAACGATCCTGATCGCCCCCAGCTGCGGGTGCGTGCATTGCCAACTCGCCTGCAGGCGCTGATCGTGCTGGCGCTGGTGCTTGCCGCCGGCGCTTGGGGGGTCAAGTCGTACACCAGCGGCAAAGCGGCGGACAGCGACACGGCGGTGTCCAGCCAATCGAAGCGGCCGCGCGGATTGTTCTATCCCTCCCCCACCCAATGGGCGGCGCTGACGGTCGAGCCGGTGCAGCAGCGGGTGTTCCGCTCCGAGCACGTGACCGAAGGCAAGATCGCGGTCGACGAGGACCGCGCGACACCGATCTTCTCTCCCTATGCCGGCCGGGTGACGAAGCTTTTCGTCAAGCCCGGCGAGGTCGTCAGCGTCGGCCAGCCGCTGTTCACCGTCGAAGCCGCCGACATGGTGCAGGCGCAAAACGACTTCATCGCCGCCGCGACCGCGCTCAACAAGGCGCGCTCGGCGCTCAACCTGGCGCAGATCAACGACAAGCGTCAGCGCCTGCTCTATGAAGGCAAGGCGGCACCGCTCAAGGAGGTGCAGCAGGCCCAGGGTGCGCTCGACGCCGCCCAGAACGACGTGCGCTCGGCCGAGGTGGCGCTGGAAGCGACGCGCAACCGGCTGCGCATCCTCGGCAAGACCGACCAAGAGATCGCCGAGTTCCAGGACAAGGGCTCGATCAACCCGGCAACCCCGATCTATGCCCCGATCGCCGGCACCATCGTGCAGCGCAAAGTCGGACCGGGACAATATGTCGGCAGCGGTGCGAGCGACCCGGTCTTCGTCATCGGCGATTTGGGAACGGTCTGGCTCGCGGCCTATGTGCGCGAGACCGACGCGCCGCTCGTGCGCGTCGGTCAGCCGATCTACTTCACGGTCCTGGCCTATCCCGACCGCGCCTTCCCGGCCACCATCGGCTACGTGGCGGCCTCGCTCGATCCGACCAGCCGGCGGCTCCTGGTGCGCGCGACGGTCGACAACGCCGCCGGTCTGCTCAAGCCGGAAATGTTCGCCAGCGTGAAGATCCTGACCGGCGAAAGCGACGCTACAGTCGCCATACCGCGCGATGCGATCATCTACGAGGGCGACACCGCCCGCGTTTGGGTCGTGCGCGAGGACAAGGGCATCGAGCTGCACCGAATCAAGGTCGGCCTGACCAACGGCGACATGGTCGAGGTGCTGGACGGTCTCGCGCCGAGCGATCGCGTCATCACCAAGGGCAGCCTGTTCATCGATCGGGTGGCGACGGCAACGGCGGAGAGCTAGATCGGGGGTCTGTTGCGGCGGAACGCGATGCGGTTCGCGGCAGAAGACCCCCGAGAGATGCTTCGGCGGGGCGACTGAAGGCCTGACATGAATGCGGTCGTCGCGTTCGCGCTGAAGCATCGCGTCCTCATGGTCGTGCTGTTCGTGATGATGCTCGCGGGCGGCATCATCGCGTTCCGCGAGCTCAACATCGAGGCCTATCCCGATCCGACTCCGCCGATGGTGGACGTGATCACGCAGAGCCCGGGGCTCTCCGCCGAGGAAATCGAGCGCTACATCACGATCCCGATCGAGACGCAGACCGCCGGGCTGCCCAAGCTCACCTCGATCCGCACCATCTCGCTTTACGGCCTCTCGGACGTGAAGCTGCAGTTCTCGTTCGAGTTCACCTACGAGCAGGCGCTGCAGCAGGTGCTCAATCGGCTGTCGCAGGTCCCTCCGTTCCCGAACGGCGCGCAGCCGCAGATTTCGCCGGTGAGCCCGATCGGCGAGGTTTTCCGCTACCGGCTCGTCGGTCCGCCCGGCTACAGCGTTCTAGATCTCAAGACGCTGCAGGATTGGGTCCTGCAGCGGCGATTCCGCGCGGTGCCCGGAGTGGTCGACGTCATCGGCTGGGGCGGCAGGACCAAGACCTTCGAGCTGCAGGTCGATTTCAACAAGCTCATCGCCTACGGCCTCACCCTGCCACAGCTGCTGCAGGCGCTCAACAACAGCAACATCAATGTCGGCGGCAACACCGTCAATATCGGTCCGCAGGCGGCAGTGGTGCGCGGCGTCGGCCTGATCCGGTCGATCGAGGATCTGCGCAACACCATGCTCACGCAGAGCGGCGGAAACCCGGTCCTGGTCAGCGACGTGGCCACGGTCACGGTCGGGCAAAAGCCGCGCCTGGGCATCGCCGGCAAGGACGGCGACGACGACATCGTCGAGGGCATCGTTCTGATGCGCCGCGGCGAGCAGAGCATGCCGACGATCAAGCGCGTCGAGCAGGAGGTCCAACGCGTCAACGGTTCGAGCATCCTGCCGCCCGGCGTGCGCATCGAACGTATCTACGACCGCAAGGATCTGATCGACATCACCACCCGAACGGTCCTGCACAATATGGCGTTCGGCATCGCGCTCATCTTTCTTCTGCAGTGGGTGTTCCTGGGCAATCTGCGCAGCGCGCTGATCGTGGCCGCTACCATACCGTTCGCGCTGTTCTTCGCCGTCGGCATCCTCGTGCTGCGCGGCGAATCGGCCAACCTGCTCTCCGTCGGCGCGATCGATTTCGGCCTGATCGTCGACGGCACCGTGATCATGGTCGAAAGTATCTATCGCCGGCTGGGCCAGTTTGCAGTAGCGGGCGGCGTATCCGTCGCCGCCGCCGAAGGGTTTTCAGGCAAGCTCGCCGCCATCTACGCGGCCGCGGCCGACGTCAATCGATCGATTTTCTTTGCGGCGGTCATCATCGCCGGCTTCCTCCCGCTGTTCACGCTGAGCGGTGTCGAAGGCCACATCTTCGGACCGATGGCCAAGACCTATGCTTATGAGCTGGCCGGCGGACTGCTTGCGACCTTCACGGTGACGCCGGCGATCAGCGCAATCCTGCTGCCCGAGCACGTGCGCGAAAGCGAAACCTGGGTCGTGCGCGCGCTGCATCGTCTGTACACCCCCGCCCTGCATCTCGCCGTCGCGAACAAGGTGCTGACCATGGCGGGCGTCGGCGTGCTCCTGCTGCTCGCCGCCCTCGCCATCCGCTCGCTCGGGCTCGAATTCCTGCCGAAGCTGGAAGAAGGCAATCTGTGGATCCGCGCGACCATGCCGTCGACGATCTCGCTCGAGGAGGGCAACAGCTACGTCAATCGCATGCGCACGGTGATCGCCGGTTTTCCGGAAGTCGAATCGGTCGTCTCGCAGCACGGGCGGCCGGACGACGGAACCGACGCCGCCGGCTTCTTCAACGCCGAGTTCTTCGCCCCCCTGAAGCCGGCCAGCCAATGGCGCAACGGCCTCGACAAGGACGATCTTACCGAAGAGATTCTGAAACAGCTGGCAACCCAATTTCCCGGTGTCGAGTTCAACTTCTCGCAATACCTGCAGGACAACGTGGCCGAGGCGGTGTCGGGTGTCAAAGGCGAGAATTCCATCAAGCTGTTCGGAAATGATCTGCAGACGCTGTCGGATACCGCCAACAAGATCAAGGCGGTGCTCGCCACCGTACCGGGCATCACCGATCTTGCGGTCTTCACCTCGCTCGGCCAGCCCACGGTGCAGATCGATATCGACCGCGCCAAGGCCGCGCGCTACGGGCTCGCGCCCGGCGACATCAACGCCATTATTCGCGTGGCCATCGGCGGAGATTCGGCAGGCGATCTCTACGAGCCCGGCAGCGATCGGCACTTCCCCATCGTGGTCCGGCTCGCGCCGCAGTTCCGGCAGGATCCCGCCGCCATTCAGAACCTGCGGATCGGCGTCCAGGGGCCGAACGGCATCACCCAGATTCCGCTGAGCGAAGTCGCGAAGGTCAGGCTGGTCTCCGGTGCCTCCTACATCTACCGCGAAGGCCAGGAGCGTTACCTGCCGATCAAGTTCAGCGTACGCGACCGCGATCTCGGCAGCGCGATCAAGGAGGCGCAGCGCAAGGTCGCCGAGCAAGTGCCGCTCCCCGCGGGCTCGCGGCTCGAATGGGTGGGCGAGTTCGGCAACCTGCAGGACGCGATCGCGCGGCTCAAGGTCGTGGTGCCGCTCGCCCTCGGGCTCATCGCTCTGCTGCTGTGGGTCAATTTCGGCTCGGTGCCCGACACGCTGCTGGCCATGAGCGTCATTCCGATGGCAGTGGTCGGCGGCATCTTCGCGCTGTTCCTGATGCACATTCCGTTCAGCGTCTCGGCCGCGATCGGCTTCATCGCGCTGTTCGGAATTTCGGTGATGGACGGCATCATCATCCTGTCGCAGTTCAATCACCTGATCGACGCCGGTGTCGAGCGCACCGCGGCGATCCTGCGCACCGGCGAACTGCAGATGCGCCCGGTGCTGATGACCTGCGTCATCGCCGGCGTCGGCCTCTTGCCCGCGGCAATGTCGACGGGGATCGGGTCGCAGGTGCAGAAGCCGCTGGCGATCGTGGTCGTCGGAGGGATGATGCTGGCGCCGGTGGTGATCCTGATCACGCTGCCGGTGCTCATCCTGCTGTTCTCGCGCCGCGAGCCCCGCCCGCTGGCGCAAGGCGCGTTGCAGGTGCCGGCGGAGTGATCAAACCGGCTTGTTATGCCCCCGCCGACCCTGTGCGAATTCCACGGTATAGCCGTCCGGATCGTAGGTTTGCATGGACCGTTCCCAGGGCATGTCTCTCGGGGGACGATGAAAGTGGACGCCGCGCGCGGTGAGTTGCTGGTAGAGGACGTCGAGATTATCCGTGCTCAGTTCCACCTGGATGGCTGCGCGCTGTTCCGGGGTCATGCTTCTCGCGCCGGCGGCCTCCGGAAGTTGGGTGGACAGAAGACCTATGGTGCCGCCCAAGGGGCCACCCACACGGATCATGGCGAACGTCGGAGCACGGTTCGCCTCCACCACCAGCCCCAACTTCTCTCCATAAAACTCCACCGAGCGGCTTACGTCCTCCACGGCCAACGTCAAACCCTCGAGCCTGACTTCAGCGATCACATCAGCCTCATAGCTCGGACTACTGTCCCGACGGCGTGCGCAGGCCGCCCCAGGCGTCGCGGACCTGGTGATAGTGCACCTCGGGCGCATAGTCCGGGGTATTGAGGTGCAGCGTCTTGACGTCGAAGCGGCCGATGGCCGCGAGCAGCGCATAGGCCGCGATCACCCGGTCGCGCTGGGCTCCGATCAGCCGCGCGCGGGCGAGCATGAGGTCCTGCTGCGCGTTGAGCACGTCGAGCGTCGTGCGCTGGCCGCCTTGCAACTCCTTCTGCACGCCGGAGAGCGCCACATTGGCGGCGCGCACCTCGGATTCCGCCGCCGCGAGCGCGATTTTCGCTCCCTCGTGGCTGGCCCAGGCCCCGATCACCGCGGTCTGAGTCTGGTTGCGAATGAGCTCCAGCACGATGCGGGCCTGCATCGCGATTTCCTTGGCCTGCCGGATTTGCGAGGCGGCGAGCCCGCCGTCGTAGATCGGGACATTGGCCTGTCCCAGGATCGAGGCGATATCGTTACCCTTGGCGCTGAGCGTGGGATCGTTCTCCCATTGGCGCTGAACGCTCCCCTGGACGGAGAGGTTGGGCCACAGGCTGCTCTCCGCAATCTTGGTTCCGAACTGGGCCACGTCGGTGTCGTACATCGCGGCCAGGATGGCGGGATGCTCCTTGCGGCTGATCGCCACCGCGTCCTCGCGGCTGTGCGGCAGCAACCGGTCGACCGGGACGGCCGGCGCCAGCCGGCCGGGCGGCGCGCCCGTCACCTGCGCGTAGATCGCCTGGGCGATGGCGTAGTTGACCTCCGCCGCATTGAGGTCGGCCCGGCCGCGGCTCAGTCGCGCTTCGGACTGCGCCACGTCGGTCGGGGTGACGTCCCCGGCATCGAGCCGCTTCTTGGTCGTATCGAGCGTCTCGCCCAGAAAGGTCGTGTTGACCCGCTGCGCCTCGACCAGGCTCTGGTTGGCCAGCACATTGGTATAGGCGATCACCGCGTCGAGCAGCACGCCCTGCCCGGTATTGCGCAGCGCCTCGCGGCCCGACAGCACTTGCGCTTCCGACTGGCGCACCGAATTGGCGGTCTTGAAGCCGTTGAAGATCGTCTGCGACACGGTGAGGCCGATGGTCCAGGTGCGCAGCGTGGCGGTCTGGATGGTGTTGTCGGGAAACAGCACCCGGACCTGCTGCAGCCCTCCGGTCAGGATCGCCATGATCTGCGGACGGTAGCCGGCGAGCGCCTGCGGCACGGTTTCGTCGGTGCCGCGCAGGTGTGCGCGCTCGGCGTTGAGCTGCGGATTGTCGCGATAGGTGCGCACCAGAGCGTCTGCCAGCGTCTCCGCCGACGCCGCTCGCGGCGACAGCGCGACGAGCACGGCGGCGCCGGCGGCGCAGAGCCGCGGACGCAGGGTGCAGCGGATCGCGGCCGGGCTCGCGCGCAGGCGCAGCCGTCCGTCCGCACGCAATACGCCTACCGCTACGCGCATCGACACGATCCGAAACTTCGACAATCGGCTTGAGGCCAGCCCCCGCGGTCAACAATTGCAGGTTCTTCCACCCGCCGCCAGTCGATTTCATGGCAGCCCGTCCGAGCCAATTAATCCCTTGAAATACCCCCGAAAACAGGGCGTATCGGGGCGGGGTCGCGATCGGTTGGTCCGATTGACGCCGTCGGCGGAGGCGGCTTTCTCTGCCCATGGACGCCGACACGAAAAGCGGCCAAAACCAGGCATGCCCAATCTCGTCTGCCGCCGGCAACTCACCGTCGAATGGGGTCATTGCGACCCTGCCGGGATCGTGTTCAACAGTCGCTTCTTCGAGTTCTTCGATTGGAGCGCGTGGCTGCTGTTCGAAATGGCGCTCGGCGTGCGGCCGAGCGAGCTGGCGGCGACCTTCGGCATCGTCGGCATTCCGCTGGTCGACGCCAAGGCGCGCTTTCTCAAGCCGGCAAAGTTCAATGACGTGGCCGACATCGCCTCGGAGATCGGCGAGTTTCGGCGCTCGAGCTTCGAGGTGACGCATCGCATCACGATCGGCGGAGAGCTCGTCGTCGAAGGCAGCGAGACCCGGGTATGGGCGGGGCGCCACCCGCACGATCCGGCCAAGTTGAAAGCCATACCGATCCCGGCGGCCGTTATCGAGCGGTTTCGGGCGGCGGTGTAGTGCGGTCGGGAACACCAGGGGCTCAAATCGTGCATCAAATTCCCGATCATGGGTCTGGCGAGCGGCCTGCCGTTGCGCGCATGTCCGGGCGCCGAGGACGCTGCTTTCGATGATTGAACCTCTCACGCTCGGGTTCGACCTTCGTTTCGAGGACCTCTATCGCCGCGACGGCCTCGTTCGCCTCGACGCGCGCTTCGTCGAGGCGCTCAAGACGCGCCATCCCGACCTTCACGCCAAGCTGATGGCGGCGCGGGCTACCCCCGATGGGGTCGTGGGTCAGGCGGAATCCGATCTCATCGTCGAGCTTGCGCCCGAGCTCGAAGACTTCCTCGCCGAGCTGTTCGGCATCGCCCGAGAGGTACGGGCGCTGCGGATGCGCCACGACGCGCTCGCGCCGCTCTACGCGGTAAAGCGACTGTTCGTGCAGCGCCGCGCGGCCAAGAAATACGGACCCGACCAGGCGGCGAGCTTCGACGGCGCGGCCTTGCGCGCGGAGCTCGAGCCGCTTCTCGGCGGTGCGCTCACGGAATTGCGCTTCGCCGCGCGCGTCGAAGGCTGGATGAAGGCCGAAATGGAGAACGCGACAGCTCTCGAGCTCGCCGCGCGCTACGCCGCCTGGGCGGTGCACACTGTGGAGGGCCAGCGGCTGCACAAATCCGGCGTCCTGTTCAAGGTGCCGCACAAGGTCGACCCCCATCATCTCATCCCGGTCGAGACCGAGGTCGTCGACGGCGTCACCATGCTCAAGCTGCCGCCGGCGCATCGCCGCGCGCGCGACGGCTTCGCGCTGACCGATCCCGGCACCGATCTCGCCGGCGCGCTCGACCACGCCAACTACTGCATCTGGTGTCACAACCAGGGCAAGGACTCCTGCTCCAAGGGGCTCAAGGAAAAGAGCGGCGAGTTCAAGAAGAGCGCGTTCGGTGTGGTGCTCGCGGGCTGTCCGCTCGACGAGAAGATCTCCGAGATGAACCTGCTCGAGGCCGGCGGCCACACCATCGGCGCGCTCGCCGTCGTGACCATCGACAACCCGATGTGCGCGGCCACCGGCCACCGCATCTGCAACGATTGCATGAAGGCCTGCATCTATCAGAAGCAGGAGCCGGTCGATATTCCCCAGGTCGAGACCCGCGTCCTCAAGGACGTGCTGGCGCTGCCCTGGGGTTTCGAAATCTACGCCCTGCTCACGCGCTGGAATCCGCTCGACCTGCGCCGGCCGGTGCCCAAGCCGGCGAGCGGCCGCAAGGTTCTGGTGGTGGGCCTCGGGCCGGCCGGCTTCACGCTGGCGCACCATCTCGTCAACGACGGCCACACCGTGGTCGCCATCGACGGGCTCAAGATCGAGCCGCTTGCCGCCGACATTTCCGGGGTCGACCCCGCCGGCGCGCGCACGCCGTTCCGTCCGATCCGCGACGTCGCCGAGCTGCGCGAGCCGCTCGACGCTCGGGTGATGGCGGGGTTCGGCGGCGTCGCCGAATACGGCATCACCGTGCGCTGGGACAAGAACTTCCTCAAGCTCGTGCGCCTCCTGCTGGAGCGGCGCGACGAATTCGCGATGTTCGGCGGCGTGCGCTTCGGCGGCACGCTCGGCATCGACGGCGCGTTCGCCCTCGGCTTCGACCATATCGCGCTCTGCGCCGGGGCCGGACGGCCGACCATCGTGCCGATGAAGAACGGGCTCGCCGCCGGCGTGCGCCAGGCCTCCGACTTCCTCATGGCGCTGCAGCTCACCGGCGCGGCCAAGACCGACAGCCTCGCCAACCTGCAGGTGCGGCTGCCGGTGGTCGTGATCGGCGGCGGCCTCACCGCGATCGACACCGCCACCGAAGCGCTCGCCTATTATCCGCTGCAGGTGGAGAAATTCCTCGCCCGCTACGAGACGCTCGTGCGCGAGCGCGGGGAAGGCGCGGTGCGCGCGGACTGGACTGCGGCGGAGGCGGAAGCCGCAGCGGAGTTCATGGACCACGCCCGAAAAATCCGTACCGAGCGCGACCGGGCTGCGCGCGAGGGGCGCAAGCCGCAGCTCGCCGAGCTCATCCGGCAATGGGGCGGCGCCACCATCGTCTACCGGCGGCGCCTGATCGATTCGCCGAGCTACACCCTCAACCACGAGGAAGTGGCGAAGGCGCTGGAGGAGGGCATCGGCTTCGCCGAGCGGCTCACGCCGCAGGAGGTGATGCTCGACCGCTTCGGCGCGGCGCGAGCGCTGCGGCTGTCCTGTCAAGCCGAGGCCGCCGGCGATTCCGGGATTGCCGCGCGCGACGTGGTCATGCCGGCGCGCACCATCCTGGTCGCCGCCGGCACGCAGCCCAACACCGTGCTCGGCCGCGAGGAGCCGCAGCACGTGCACATCGACGGCAAATATTTCCAGGCCTTCGACGAGGACGGTTGCGCGGTCGCGCCGGAGCGCATCACCAAGCCCGCCACCGCCCACGTGTTGATGAACGTGCGCGGTGACGGCCGCGCCATCAGCTTCTTCGGCGACCTGCATCCGTCCTTCGCCGGCAACGTGGTCAAGGCGATGGCCAGCGCCAAGCGCGGCTATCCGGTGGTCAGCCGCATGCTCGCGCGGCTCGATCCGTCGGAGCCCGTGCCGGCGGCGCTGATCGCGCGGCTTGACGACGAGCTGCGCGCCAGCGTGCACGCGGTCAACCGGCTCACGCCCACCATCGTCGAGGTGGTGGTGCGCGCGCCGATGGCGGCGCGCGCCTTCAAGCCCGGGCAGTTCTACCGGCTGCAGAACTACGAGACGCTCTCGCGC
>JBAUOM010000411.1:0-28991 GCA_049579765.1 Xanthobacteraceae bacterium | reverse complement strand
ACGTCCAGCCCTTGTCCGCCGAAACCTTCGTCAACGCCGCAGTCAACGTCGTCTTGCCATGGTCCACGTGACCAATCGTCCCAACATTGCAATGCGGCTTCGTACGCTCGAATTTCTGCTTGGCCATGGCTCGGCTCCTCTGGGACCCTTGTCAGCTAAGTTCCAGCCCCGACCTCACGTGGGGCTATCGCGGTTCGTCAGTTCGCTTCCCGATCGCTCGTGTTCGTTGCGCGGCCCGGTCGAGGTTCTCAGGCGAATTTCGCCTGGATCTCGGCGGCCACCGCCTGCGGCACCTGTTCGTAGTGATCGAATTGCATGGTGAAGGTGGCGCGCCCCTGCGACATGGAGCGCAGATTGCTCACATAGCCGAACATGTTGGCGAGCGGCACCATCGCGTTCACGACGTTGGCGTTGCCGCGCATGTCCTGCCCCTGAATCTGCCCGCGCCGGGAATTGAGATCGCCGATGACGGAGCCCGTGTATTCCTCGGGCGTCACCACCTCGACCTTCATGATCGGCTCGAGCAGGACGGGAGAGCCTTTCTGCAGCGCCTCGCGCAGCGCCGCACGGGCGCAGATCTCGAAGGCGAGCGCCGAGGAATCGACGTCGTGATAGGCGCCGTCGATCAAAGTCACTTTGAGATCGACCACCGGGAATCCGGCCAGCACGCCGGAACCCAGCACCGATTCGAGGCCCTTCTCGACGCCGGGGACATATTCCTTCGGCACCGTGCCGCCGACGACCTCGTTCTCGAACAGGAAGCCTCCGGCCGGCGGCAAGGGCTCGGCCACGATCTTGACGCGTGCGAACTGGCCGGAGCCGCCGGTCTGCTTCTTGTGCGTATAGTCGACGGTGACCTGCTTGGTGATCCTCTCGCGATAGGCCACCTGCGGCGCGCCGATATTGGCGTCGACCTTGTAGGTGCGCTTCAAGATGTCGACCTTGATGTCGAGATGCAGCTCGCCCATGCCCTTGAGGATGGTTTGACCCGATTCCTGGTCGGTCGTGACCCGGAACGAGGGATCCTCGGCCACCAGCTTGGCAAGCGCGACGCCGAGCTTCTCCTGATCCGCCTTCGATTTCGGCTCGATCGCGATTTCGATCACCGGGTCCGGGAATTCCATCTTCTCCAGGATCACGAGCTTCTGTGCGTCGCACAGCGTGTCGCCGGTGCGAACGTCCTTGAGGCCCGCGAGCGCGACGATGTCGCCGGCATAGGCCTCCTTGATGTCCTCGCGATTGTTCGCGTGCATCAGCAGCATGCGGCCGATGCGCTCGCGGCGATCCTTGGTGGAATTGATGACGCCGGTGCCGCTTTCGAGCCGGCCGGAATAGATCCGGCAGAACGTGATGGTGCCGACGAAGGGGTCGTCCATGATCTTGAAGGCGAGCAGCGCCATCGGCTCGCTGTCGGACGGCCTGCGCGTGACCTCATTGCCCTTGCTGTCGACCCCCTTGATCGGCGGCACGTCGAGCGGCGACGGCAAATAGTCGACTACCGCGTCGAGCAGCGGCTGAACGCCCTTGTTCTTGAAGGCGGAGCCGCACAGGACCGGAAAGAACGCACCCGTGATCACCGCCTTGCGGATGAGGCGCTTGAGCGTGCTCTCGTCGGGCTCCTTGCCCTCGAGGTAAGCGGCCATCGCGTCGTCGTCGAGCTCGACCGCGGCCTCGATCATCTTCTCGCGATATTCCTTGGCCTGCTCGACCAGCTCGGCAGGAATCTCGACGTCGTGATACTTGGCGCCGAGCGTTTCGTCGTCCCAAACGACGCCCACCATGCGTACGAGGTCGAGGATGCCCTTGAATTGGCTCTCGCTCCCGATCGGAAGCTGGATCGCCACCGGCTTGGCGCCCAGGCGGTCGACAATGTCCTTGAGGCACTGGAAGAAATCCGCGCCGACCTTGTCCATCTTGTTGCAAAAGACGATACGCGGGACCTTGTACTTGTCGCCCTGTCGCCAGACCGTCTCGGTCTGCGGCTCGACGCCCTGGTTGCTGTCGAGCACGCACACCGCGCCGTCGAGCACGCGCAAACTGCGCTCCACTTCGATGGTGAAATCGACGTGTCCGGGCGTGTCGATGATGTTGAGCCGCTTGTTCTTCCAGAAGGCGGTGGTTGCGGCGGAGGTAATCGTGATGCCGCGCTCCTGCTCCTGCTCCATCCAGTCCATGGTCGCGGCGCCTTCATGCACCTCGCCCATCTTGTGGCTCTTGCCCGTGTAATAGAGGATCCGCTCGGTCGTCGTCGTCTTTCCGGCATCGATGTGGGCCATGATGCCGAAATTGCGGTAGTCCTCGATGGGATGGCTGCGCGGCATGGGCGACTAAATCCTTGATCTCGTGCTGGCGGTCACCAGCGATAATGCGAAAACGCCCGATTGGCCTCGGCCATGCGGTGCGTGTCCTCGCGCTTCTTGACCGCGTTTCCCCGGCTGTTGGACGCGTCCAGCAGCTCCGATGACAGCCGCTCGGTCATCGTCTTTTCGTTGCGCTCGCGCGCGGCCGCAATGATCCAGCGGATGCCGAGAGCCTGTCGGCGCGTGACCCGGACTTCGACCGGTACCTGATAGGTGGCGCCACCCACCCGTCGCGACCGAACTTCGATCGACGGCATGACATTGTCGAGCGCCTGCTCGAAAACGGAGATCGGGTTCTGCTTGGTCTTGGCCTCGATGATCTCTAGCGCGCCGTAGACGATGCTCTCGGCCACCGACTTCTTACCGGCGCGCATGATCGAGTTCATGAACTTCGAAACCACCAAGTTCCCGTATTTCGGATCCGGGTTGATCTCTCGTTTCTCGGCACTATGACGGCGGGACATCGGATCGTCCTCGGTCTTCTCTAGTCAATTGCGCCGGAACGTCCGGCTGCGGTTTGTCTCCTGGGCTCCCCGGGTCTCACGCGGCTGCGCCACGCTCGCCCCGGGGGGATCTACGCAAAACGACCCAATCACTTGGGTCGTTTTGCTCCGTACTTGGAGCGTCTCTGCTTGCGATTCTTCACGCCTTGGGTGTCGAGCACACCGCGCAGGATGTGGTAGCGAACGCCCGGCAGGTCTTTCACGCGGCCACCGCGGATCATCACCACCGAGTGCTCTTGCAGATTGTGGCCCTCGCCGGGGATGTAGCCGATGACCTCGAAGCCGTTGGTAAGCCGCACCTTGGCGACTTTGCGCAAGGCCGAATTCGGCTTCTTCGGCGTCGTGGTATAGACGCGCGTGCACACGCCGCGCTTCTGCGGGCTCTCCTGCAGCGCCGGCACCTTCTTCTTCGCGTGCTGCGTCACGCGCGGCTTGCGGATCAGCTGGTTGATGGTCGGCATTCGTCTCGCCTGCAATCCTTGCGTCTCTCCCCCTGGAATAGGAGCTGAGAGGCAATGGGTTCATTCCAACGCGCAAAACGGAAGAGCGCCTTGCACTCCCGGTGCGTTCGGCGCTCACCCGTCTTACAGAGGACCGCGCCGCGCGACGGCGAGGCGGTCATGCACTTCTCATCTGACAGTCGTCAGAGGCAGCGTCTGAGCTTCATTGGTCGAGGCTGGTGACGCCCGACCCCAGCCGAAAGAGACTTTAAGCCTCAATGGGTTAGTTGGGTTCGGACACGCCGTTCCGAGCAAGCGAAGCTCACCGCCTGCCGAAAAGTGGGCGGTATGTATCGGCCGGTCGGCGCGAAGTCAAGGCACGGGCGGCCGACATGTCGAGGGTTTCCGGCCCTGCCGCGGGTCGCGGCCTCACCCGGTCGAGCGCCCGCTTGGTGCGCGATTGTCAGTGGGGCGTGGCGTCGGCGCCAAATTTTCGGATGCGACCGCCGCCGCGCCGCACCGTGGCGCACGGACGCCGGTCATCTTCGAGGCAAGCGTCCCGCAACGCCCCGCGCGATCCCCAACCTCAACTCCAGCGACGACAATGCGCTGAGGTTCCACGCTATGCGGTTTGCGGTAAGCCGGAAATTCGGCGGTGGGCGATGACGGCGATCGGCGGGCCCGCGGCGCTACGCGGCGTGCTTGGCGAGCCGCGCCACCTCTCGCCGGACCAGATTGCCGTAAACCCCCTTGCGTTGCACCAGCACTTGCGGAGGACCGTCCTCGCGGACCGTTCCGGCGTCGAGCACCACGATGCGATCGAAATTGCGCAAGCTCGACAGCCGATGAGCGATGGCGATGACGGTGCGGCCTCCCATCAAGCGATCGAGGGCGTCGCGCACGGCCTCCTCGGACTCGCTGTCGAGAGCCGACGTCGCTTCATCGAGGAGAAGGATGGGCGCGTCCTTGAGGAACGCACGGGCTATGCCGATACGCTGGCGCTGACCGGGCGAAAGCTTCACTCCCCTGTCGCCGACGAGCGTGGCGGCGCCTTGCGGCAGCTTCTCGATGAAGGAAGCGCAATTGGCCGCCACGATCGCTTGATGCACATCTGCACCGGGGGCATCCGGCCGACCGTAGCGGATGTTCTCAATGATCGAGCGGTGAAACAGGGAGATGTCCTGCGGAACGACCGCGATGGCCGCCCGCAGGCTTTCCTGGGTCACTCGCGCTATGTCCTGGCCGCCGATGAGAATCCTCCCACCCTGCAGGTCGTAGAAGCGTTGCAGCAGGATGAAGAGGGTCGACTTGCCGCAGCCCGACTGCCCGACGAGGCCGACGCGCTGGCCGGGCTCGATTCGCAAGCCGAAGTCGGTGAACACCCGTCGCCCGTCGGGGTAGCAGAACGAGATGTTCTCGAACGCCACGCTCGCGCCCGATCGCACCAGTGACTTCGCCTCCGGATGATCGCGCAGATGGTGCGCGACAAGAAGCGTCGCGGTCGCCTCGGAGAGGCGAGCCACATGCTGGGTGACGTCCACCAATGCCACCGCCAGATCGCGCGTCGCGTGCAGGATGGAAAGGCCAAGAGTGCACACCAGCACGACGTCGCCGGTCGTGGCGAGGCCGTTCTGCCACAGCATGATGGCCCAGCCCAACAACCCGATGGTCAAGGCGACGGTCACTGCGGCATGGAAAAGGCGCAACTTCTCCAGGTATAAAAGGCTGCGGCGCCGCGCCACCATTTCCCGATCGATCGTGGCGTCGAGCCGGCTATGTTCGCGACCGGTCCCGCAAAACGACCATACCAGTCCCATGTTTCCGACGATGTCGATCATTTCACCATCGACCGTCGCAGCCCGGTCGGCAAATTCGTGGTGCAGCGACCTGCCCGCGGCGGCGAGCCGAAACATGGTGACCACCAATATGCCCGACAGCGCCGCCAGCGCGGCAGCCATGGGCAGGCTCACGGTCACCACGAAAGCGATGGCGACGACCGTTGCGACGCAAGGCGGCATCACGTTCCACACGAACATGTTTTGCAGCGTGTAAACGGCGTTCGATGTCGCAGTTATGCGACTCGTCAACGTCCCGGGCATGCGATCGGCGAAATAGCTCGGCGCTTGCCCGGTAAGGTGCCGAAACAAATCGCGACGCAGATCGCCGGTGACGGCGACGAAGGTGTAGCTGGCGATCCAACTGGCGACCCGCCACAGGAAGTTGTCCGCCGAAATCAAGGTCGTGAGCAAAAGGAACCCCAGCCACGCAGCATGAGCATCCCCTCCGCCGCCAGGTCCTCCCGCCAGCGTGTCCACCAAAATCTTCACCCCGTATTGCGCGCCCACCGAGCAGCCGACGGCGGCCAGCACCGCGATCACAATGGCAGCGTGAGCGATCGGCCGCGCCTTCACGTAGCGGGCGACGAACGCAAAGGGACGATCACCGTACCGACAAGCGTCACCCATGCCGTCAAAACTCCCCCGCGCGGGATGTGCGGTGCATCAGACAAACGCGAGAGCCGGCCGCGGGTTTCCTGGGGAACCCACTTAATTGCCGGCATGGCTGACGCGAGGGGAAGGCGTAGCACGGCGGTTTATGTCGCCTTAATGCGGTCGCCGCGCGCGCTGCCCGTTTACGACAAATTCAAGGCGCCTGCGGCGATCGTTTGGCGTGGGCGCGTCTCGGGCAGCAGCAGCCACAGCAAAGCCAGACCGCAAACCGCAACCGATGCAAGACTGCAAAACGCGACGGCGCGGCCGAAATGATCGATGATATAGCCGGCGAGCGTGGTGCTGAGCGCGGCGCCGATTCCCACCGCGCTGCCGACGATGCCGAGCCCGAGATTGAACCGCCCCGTACCACGGGTGATGTCCGCGACGATCAGGGGAAGCGTCACCCCGAGAATGGCGGCGCAGACGCCATCGAGAACCTGCACGGCAACGACCAGATAAGGGCTCATCACCAGCGCAAACAGCAGTCCGCGCATGGCGAGCGCCGCGAAGCAGACGAACAACAGCGGCCGGCGTCCCCAGGAATCAGCCACGCGCCCGACCCACGGCGCAAATCCGGCAACGACGAGCTGCGGTACGACGATGCAGGCGCCGATTAGCGTCGACGCCCATTCGCTCGAGCGCATGGTCAAGATGCCGCCCATCAGCGGGAGCATGGCCGCGTTGGCAAGCTGGAACAGCAGGATGCAGCCGGCAAATGCGAGCAGACGGCGATCGCACAGCACGCTGCGTACGGGTGCGGCGGCGCCCCCGACATCGACGCCTTTCGGGCGTGGGAGCTCGTCCATGCGGATGCGAGCGAGCGCCAGCAATGCGGGCGCGGCGAGAGCGGCGGTGAGGAAGAACACCGCCTGGTTCGACACGAGGTATCCGCATGCCCCCATCACCGCAGCGGTCACGCCGTTGCCGATCGAGGCGAAGCGGGCGTTGCGGCCGAGCCGCCCCCCGAGGGCGGCGTGCCCCACGAGACCAAGGCTGATCGCGGCAATGACCGGCCCGAGCAGGCAGCTCGCGCCCGCATGCAGGACGCGGGCCGCCAACACCACCGAGAAGACCGGCCAGAGAGCGAGCGCCAGCGCGCTCAGGCAGACCGCCGCTACGGCGAGCGCGGCAAGCAGCCGCGGCGAGCGCACGGCGTCGACCAGCGCGCCGCCGGGCAGCTGGCAGGCCAGCGCGACCAGCCCCCCCACGGTCAGGACCAATCCGATATCGAACTGCGGCCAAGCATGAGCCGTGAGGTAGACCGCCACGAAGGGACCGAAGCCGGTCTGGATATCGGCGAGAAAGAAGTTGAACCAATCGAGGCCGCGCGCGCTCGCCGGCGCCGCCGTAGTTTGCGGCCGCGCCACCGGCAACGAACGATCGCCCTCGGCGTAGCGGCCGAGGCGACCGCTGTCGAATTCCAATACCAGGGTGGACAGGAAGCAGCCTCCGCCGCCGCTGGGGACCCACGGCGTCGGTCATTTGGCCGATTGCCCCTCTGCATTCGGCCTCCCCTCTCCGACGCGCCCCGGTACCGCCGGAGGCCTCGAAGCCACGCGCAGGGTGAAACGGTAAAGGCGGCGATTTTGAGAACCCGCCGCGAGTTCCATCTGGTTCCTTCGGATGGAACTTCCGCACGGAACCGGTTCGCGCTCGCAGCGGCAGCCAAAGTCATCCGACGCCATCCCGGCGGCGGTCGTCTCGATAGCTGAAGCGAAGGAGACGTCTTGACCGCGCCGGCGCTCACTTGCGCTCGAGGATCTCAGCGATCGCCTTGACCTGATTGCGCGCATAGACCGGTAGCCCGGCGCTGATCGAGCTGCCAGCGTTGAACGAACTCTTGCCCGCCAGCACCTGGGCGGGCACCATGTTTCGCAGCACCGGTACGTTCACGTATTCTTTTTTCTTCGTCACGACGTTCGTCTCGACCGCAAGCGCGATGAAAACGGTGACGACGGTTTCATTGGCGTCGGCCGGATGCTCCTGAAAGACGGCGATCAGCTTGCCGAACTGCATGACCTGGTTCACGTAAAAGATGGTCTGCTCGAGCGCGCCGGCCGCCGGGGTATCGAGACCGGTCAAGCTCGTCAGGCCCATCTCGGCGACTTCGGCCGGAGTCCGCAGCGTCAGCTCGCTCTCGAACTCGAGGTAGTCTGGGATTTTCTTTGCCCCCTCCCGGATCTTGTTGGCGATCCGGATGCCGAGCGGCAACTTGCCCTCAAACTGGTAGCGCGAGTGAATACAGATCGTGACCGGCCGCGCCTCGCACCAGCGCCGCAGCGGATGCTGATTGTGCACGGCGCGCGGGTCCTTGGGCGAGACCGCCTCCGCGGGCGTGATCAAGCGATGCTTGATCGCCGGATCGATCCGCTCCACGAACGCAAGCGTCACCAAGCCGGGGAGATCGATCGACCCCGGCGGCCGTGCGAGCAGGAAGCGCGCTTCGCCCACATACATGTGGAGCTTTTCCTTGAAGCGCTTGGGCACCCCGTCGACGGTGACCTCGACATACGGCTCGAGATAGCTCGGAAACGGAGTCAGAAATTGCTTTTCGACCGGCTTCACCCGCGCCCAGTCCTCGAATCGAATGAGACCGGCCTCGGGGTCGATCAGTTCCTCGCTGGGCCGGTCGAGGAACGCGATGGTTTTCGGCTTGAGCTGGTCAACGGCGAGGTCGGCGGACGAAGCGACCTCCTTGATCGCAAACGCTTGTGCGTGAATCGGGCCGCTCGGAACGGCGGCGAGCGTCACAAAGACAACGAGGCGGGTGAGAGAGTGCAAGCTCCGCATTCGTGGTGCCATCAGTATCGCCGATTGCCCCACAGGTAGCCTGGATCGATGCGCTGCGGCGTCTGGTATTCGCGGCCATAGGGATCGCGCGGCGGCGGCGCTTGGTAGCGCGGATCGCGCCCGTAGGGGGCGGACTGGCCGTAATACTGTCCCCCCGGACGCACCCCCTCGCGAGGCACCGGCGCGTAGCGCCCGCTGTTGTTGTCGTAGTAGTAATGGCGCCCGTTGTTATCGTAGTAGTAGTAGCGTCCGTTCTCGTAGTAATAGCGCCCGCCATTGCCGTAGTAATAGCCGTTGTAGCCGGGATTGGGCGCTACGCCGTAATAGCCCTGCGTTTCGCGCACGCCGTAGGCGTCCTCGCGCGAGACCAGTTGATACTGGGTATCGAGAACCCTGCCGTAACGGTCGGTCCGGAAGCACTCGGTGATCACCCTTCCGCCGCCGGCCGGCGCTTCCCCCGACTCAAGGTCGATGGATTTGCACGCCAGTTGGCGCTTGGCTTCCGCCGACGGGGGCGCGAGCGCAGTCCTCGATGCGGCGTTGGCCCACACCGCCTGAATCACCGGCTCGAAGATCGGCACCGCGACGTGTCCCCCGGTCGCGCCGCCGCCGAGCGTCCGGCGCTTGCCGGCGGCGTTGTCGTAGCCGACCCAGACCGCGACGGTGACGTCGTTGGTGAAGCCCACGAACCAGGCGTCGTTTTCGTCGTCGGACGTGCCGGTCTTGCCCGCGACATAGGGAGCGAGACCGGAGAGAGCGCGCGCCGTGCCGCGTGCCAGCACTCCCTGCAGCATGGTCTTGAGCTGGTAGAAGGCGGCGTGATCGACCGACGCGATCATGGTCGACGATTTCGGGTCGTGGCGATAGACGGTCGAGCCGTTGCGCTCGATCGACTCGATGACGTAAGGCGACGGACGCAGGCCTTCATTCGCGATCGCCGCATAGAACGCCGCGAGGTCGATGGGCCGCACCGGCTGGGCGCCGAGCACGAAGGGATAGTAGCGCTCGCATTCGCGGTAGATCTGCGCCTCGACGGCGAGCCGGCAGAGCCGGTCGAGGCTCGCTTCCGGGCTGCTGTCGATGCCGCCATCGAGAAGATGGACGGTGGCGAGATTGCGGGAATTCTCCAGCGCGCGGCGTAGGGTCAAAATGCCCCCGGAACCGGCGTCGTAATTCTTCGGCGTCCAGTAATCCCGCTCGCGGGCGCGGCCGTGGCCGATCGGCGGCAGCGTGATCGGTTCGTCGCTCACGAGCGTATTGGGCTGCAGACCGTGGCGCAGCGCCGCAAGGTAGCTCAGCGGCTTGATGGCGGAGCCAGGCTGCCGCACGGCCTGGGTCGCTCGGTTGAGCTGGCTCAGTGGATAGGAGAAGCCACCAGCCATGGCCAGGATGCGGCCGGTCTTGTTCTCAAGAACGACCACCGCCCCCTGCACCACCGGACGAACGCGCAGCTGGGCGCGCGTCCCCGCCTTGCCCTTGCCTTCGGCCACGTGCACCAGGACGACGTCGTAAAGCGCGAGCTTGCGCTGCGCGGCGGCGTTGTCGATTGCGAACGGCACGACCCGGCCGTCGGGAAGGCCGACACGCCAGGCTGCCCCCTTCTTGCCGGCGGCCGGTTTGTCCACCACCAACGCGGGCGTCCAGTGCACGTCGTAGAGCGGCAGCCGCGCCGCCGCGAGTGCGCGCTGCCAGGCGGGCCGTTTGTCGCCGGCTTTGTTCTCCGCCTCGGCGCGCTGCACGGCCTGGGACAGATTGGCCTCGGCGGCACGGAACTGGACGCGGCCGCTGCTGCGCTCGTAGCGTGAAAGGCCCTCCTGCAGTGCGCCCTCCACCGCCCGCTGCAATTGCGGATTTATGGTCGAGCGCACCGTATAGGAGTTGGTGGTGATTGCCTCGATGCCGGCAACCGCCTTGGCTTCGCGGGCCACTTGATCGACGAAATGGAACCCGATGTCGCGGCGCGGCCGCTCGTAGGCCACGAGCTTGGGCAGCGGCGGCAGCCCACGGCTGGCAGACGGCTCCCTACCCGCCGCAGCGTCCTCCTCCATGCGGCTCAAGACATAGGCGAGCCGCTCCTGCGCCCGGCCTGGATGCCGATCGGGATTGAAATAGTTCGGCCCCTTGGTCAGCCCCGCCAGCAGCGCGCCTTCCTCCAGGGTGAGTTCCTTTGCTCGCTTACCGAAATAGCCGCGCGCGGCGAGCTCAATGCCCCAGGAGCCGCGGCCGAGATAGACGGAGTTGAGATAGAGCTCGAGGATTTCCGCCTTGCTCAGCGTGTGCTCGACCCGCGATGCCACGATCATCTCGCGGATCTTGCGCTCGTAGGTGAGGTCCTCGCCCACCAACAGGTTCTTCACGATCTGCTGGGTGATGGTCGAGCCCCCCTGCGGCCGGCCCGACCGGGCGAGGTTGGCCACGAAGGCGCGGATCAGGCCACGCTCGTCGACGCCCCTGTGCTGATAGAAGCGCTTGTCCTCCGCCGCGATGAATGCCTTTTGCACGTGCTCGGGGATGTCGGTGAGCGCCACCCAGACCCGGCGCTGGTTCTCCTCGAACACTTCGGCGAAGCGCTCACCCTTGCGGTCGAGCACAACGCTCGCGCCCGGCAGCTTCAGGCCCTTGAGCTTGGTGTGGTCGGGTAGGTCGGCGGCCGCCTTGTTGTAGAAATCGATCACCTCGCCGAGATCGACCGCCGGCACCGGGACTTTCTCGTTGTTGCAGAACTGCCGATAGGCCGTGCGCAGATCGACGAAGCTGATCCCGCGGAACACCTTGTTCTCATTGCTGATCGCCTGCGGATCGTCGAGCGCGGTGGTGATCAGATCGTCGAGGTTGATGTCCTCGATATCGAAGGCCTTGCGCATATGGGTGCAGCCCGCGCGGAGGAGCTGCGCGACCTCCTCCTGATCGCGGGTGCGGTCAAACTGCGTCTTCACCGCGTCCGGCGCGGTCGTCACTTGGCTGAGCGTCAGCGCGGTGGCGAAAATCTTGACGAGGAGCGATTCCATCGGACCATGCGTCCCCTCACGTAAGTCAGCGTTACAAAATGGCTTTTTGGCGTGCCTAGTTCCGTTTACCTGCAAATTTAGTCAGCATTGCAGACGGACTCGATCCGGGCCGCGGAGCGTAGCGGCAGCCACCGACCAATGCGTCAATGGCGCCAAGCATCCCGTTGAAATGATGCCGCAATCGACACTCCGGAGCTGCAAACGACATCGTCGTGTCGGATCGGGCCCGGCGGGGGCACGTGCAAAAAAAAACGGGGGCCGCTCGAAGGCGGCCCCGGTCGCACAACCCTATCGTACCGGCCGCGCTATTCCGCCGCCGGCAATTGCGCAGGCTCGGGCGCCTCCGCCGCGGCTGCCTTGGCGGCGGCCTCCTTCTCGCGCTCCTCGAGGATGAGCGCGTCGCGCTTGCCCGCGACCTCGCGCAGCCCGTTCATCATGGCGCCGGTGCCGGCCGGGATCAGACGGCCGACGATCACGTTCTCCTTGAGGCCTTCGAGCGTGTCCACCTTGCCGTTGACCGCGGCCTCCGTGAGCACGCGCGTGGTCTCCTGGAACGACGCCGCCGAGATGAACGAGCGCGTCTGCAGCGACGCCTTGGTGATGCCGAGCAACACGGGGTGGCCGGTGGCCTCCTTCCTGCCTTCCTCCCGCGCCCGCGCATTGATCTCGTCGAGCTCGATCTTGTCGATCTGCTCACCCTGGATCAGGTCGGTCTCGCCCGTGTCGTCGACCTCGACCTTCTGCAGCATCTGGCGAACGATCACCTCGATGTGCTTGTCGTTGATCGCGACGCCCTGGAGCCGATAGACCTCCTGGATCTCGTTGACGAGATAGGCGGCGAGCTCCTCCACGCCCTTGATCGCGAGGATGTCGTGCGGGGCGGGATTGCCCTCGACGATGGCGTCGCCCTTCTCGATGATGTCGCCGTCCTGCAGGTGGATGTGCTTGCCCTTCGGGATCAGGTACTCCTTCGGCTCCTCGCCCTCCTCGGCCGGCTCGATTATGACGCGACGCTTGTTCTTGTAGTCGCGCCCGAAACGGATCGTGCCGGAGGCTTCCGCGATGATGGCGGCCTCCTTCGGCCGCCGCGCCTCGAACAGCTCCGCCACCCGCGGCAGGCCGCCGGTGATGTCGCGGGTCTTGGCGCTCTCGGTCGGGATGCGGGCGATGACGTCCCCCGCCTGCACGTGCGTGCCCGGATCGACCGAGATGACGGCATCGACGGCGAGCTGGTAGCGCGCATCGCCGCCGCGGGGAAGCTTCATGATCTTGCCGTGCTTGTCCTTGATCACGATCGCCGGGCGCAGATCCACGCCGCGGGTGGTACGCCAATCGGTCACCACGCGCTTGGCGATGCCGGTCGATTCGTCGAGCGTCTCCGACATCGACTGGCCCTCGACCAGGTCCTCGAAGCCGATCGAGCCCTCGACTTCGGTGAGGAGCGGCCGGGTATACGGATCCCATTCCGCGATCCGCTGCCCGCGCCGGATCTTGTCGCCCTCGTCGACCAGAACGCGCGCCCCGTACTGGATGCGGTGCACGGCGCGCTCGGTGCCGTCAGGATCGAGCACGGCAACGACCATGTTGCGCGCCATGGCGACGATCTGGCCGTCGGAGTTCTTCACCATGTTCTTGTTCTTGATCTTGATCTTACCGTCGAAGTTCGACTCGATGAACGACTGCTCCGAAATCTGGGCAGCGCCGCCGATGTGGAACGTGCGCATGGTGAGCTGCGTGCCGGGCTCGCCGATCGACTGGGCGGCGATGACCCCTACCGCCTCGCCCATATTCACCGGCGTACCGCGGGCGAGATCGCGCCCATAGCACTTGCCGCAAACCCCGGACACGGTCTCGCAGGTCAGCACCGAGCGGATGCGCACTTCCTGGACGCCGGCCGCGACGATGGCCTCGACCTCCGGCTCTTCAAGCAGCGTACCGTTCTTGATGATGACCTTGTGCGATGACGGATCGCGCACGTCCTCGGCCGTGGTGCGACCGAGAATGCGGCTGGCGAGCGAAGCCACCACGGTGCCGGCATCGATGATCGCCCGCACCTTGATGCCCGACGACGTGCCGCAGTCCTCGCTGGTGATGATGCAGTCCTGCGCCACGTCGACCAGGCGCCGCGTGAGGTAGCCGGAATTGGCGGTCTTGAGCGCGGTGTCGGCGAGCCCCTTGCGGGCGCCGTGCGTCGAGTTGAAGTACTCGAGCACCGAAAGCCCTTCCTTGAAGTTGCTGATGATCGGGCTCTCGATGATCTCGCCCGAGGGCTTGGCCATCAGGCCGCGCATGCCGGCAAGCTGGCGCATCTGTGCCGGCGAGCCGCGTGCGCCGGAATGCGCCATCATGTAGATCGAGTTCACCTGCGCCGAGCGACCGTGGTCGACTTTCTCCACGGACGAGATCTGCTTCATCATCTCGTCGGCGATCTGGTCGGTGGCCTTCGACCAGGCGTCGACCACTTTGTTGTACTTCTCGCCCTGCGTGATGAGGCCGTCGTTGTACTGCTGCTCGAATTCCTTGGCCTCGTTGCGGGTCTTCTCGATGATCTTCCACTTCGTGCTCGGCACCACCATGTCGTCCTTGCCGAACGAGATGCCGGCCTTGAAGGCGTGGTGGAAGCCCAGCGCCATGATGCGGTCGCAGAAGATCACCGTCTCCTTCTGCCCGCAATGGCGGTAGACTTGGTCGATCATGCTGGAGATTTCCCGCTTGGTCATCAGCTTGTTGACGACGTCGAAGGGAATCTTCGGGCTTTTCGGCAGCACCTGGCCGAGCATCACGCGGCCCGGCGTCGTGTCCATCAAACGGCTGACCGCCTTGCCGGTCTCGTCCATGCCGATCCAGCGGTACTTGATCCGGGTGTGCAGGTCGATGACCCGCGCATGCAGCGCGTGTTCGATCTCGGCGATGTCGCCGAACACCTTGAGATGCTTGTCGTCGCCCTCGCGCATGATCGAGAGGTAGTAGAGGCCGAGCACGATGTCCTGGGACGGCACGATGATGGGCGAGCCGTTGGCGGGATGCAGAATGTTGTTGGTCGACATCATGAGGACGCGCGCCTCGAGCTGCGCCTCGAGCGAGAGCGGCACGTGCACGGCCATCTGGTCGCCGTCGAAGTCGGCGTTGAACGCCGCGCAGACCAGCGGATGCAACTGGATCGCCTTGCCCTCGATCAGCACCGGCTCGAAGGCCTGGATACCCAGACGGTGCAATGTCGGGGCGCGGTTGAGCAGCACGGGATGCTCGCGAATGACCTCGTCGAGGATGTCCCAGACTTCGGGCTTCTCCTTCTCAACCAGCTTCTTCGCCTGCTTCACGGTGGTCGAAAGGCCTTTGGCGTCGAGCCGCGAATAGATGAACGGCTTGAACAGTTCGAGCGCCATCTTCTTCGGCAGTCCGCACTGGTGCAGCTTGAGCTCCGGACCAACCACGATCACGGAGCGGCCCGAATAGTCGACGCGCTTGCCGAGCAGGTTCTGCCGGAAGCGGCCCTGCTTGCCCTTGAGCATGTCGGCGAGCGACTTGAGCGGCCGCTTGTTGGCGCCGGTGATGACGCGGCCACGACGGCCGTTGTCGAACAGCGCGTCGACCGCCTCCTGCAGCATCCGCTTCTCGTTGCGGATGATGATGTCGGGGGCGCGCAGCTCGATCAGCCGCTTCAGACGGTTGTTGCGGTTGATGACGCGACGGTAGAGATCGTTGAGGTCGGACGTGGCGAAGCGTCCGCCGTCGAGCGGAACGAGCGGCCGCAAGTCCGGCGGGATCACCGGCACCTGCGTCAGGATCATCCATTCCGGCCGGTTGCCGGACTGCTGGAACGCCTCGACGATCTTCAGCCGTTTGGCGATCTTCTTCTTCTTGATGTCGGAATCGGAGCCCGCGATCTCCGCCCGCAGGTCGGCCTGCATCTTGTCGAGGTCGAGCCCCTTGAGCATCTCGCGAATGGCTTCGGCGCCGATCGCGGCAGTGAAGCTATCGGGGCCGAACTGCTCCTGCGCCTTGAGATACTCGTCCTCGCTCAAGAGTTGGTTCTGCTCGAGCGGGGTCAATCCCGGCTCGAGCACGACGTAGCTCTCGAAATAGAGAATGCGCTCGAGCGACTTGAGCGTCATGTCGAGCAAGAGCCCGATGCGCGAGGGCAGCGATTTAAGGAACCAGATGTGGGCTACCGGCGCAGCGAGCTCGATGTGCCCCATGCGCTCGCGCCGCACGCGCGAGAGCGTGACCTCGACCGAGCACTTCTCGCAGATGATGCCCTTGTACTTCATGCGCTTGTACTTGCCGCACAAGCATTCGTAGTCCTTGATCGGCCCGAAGATGCGCGCGCAGAACAGCCCGTCGCGCTCGGGCTTGAAGGTCCGGTAGTTGATGGTCTCCGGCTTCTTGATCTCGCCGTAGGACCACGACAGAATCTTTTCCGGGCTCGCGATCGAGATCCGGATCTGGTCGAAGACCTGAGCCGGCGCCTGCGGGCTGAAAAGATTCATGATCTCTTGATTCATCGTTCTCTCCGTGTCAGCCGACGCATGACGGACGAAGGGCGACGCATAAAACGCCGCCGCTCCCTGTCCGTCCGCTGTCGTCCGTCATCTGTCCTCTGACTATTCCGCGGCTTCCGCGGCATCCCCGCCCGCACCCGGCCGTTGCTGCTTCGAATTGTGCAGGTCGACATTGAGTCCGAGCGAACGCATTTCCTTGACCAGCACGTTGAACGATTCCGGAATGCCGGCCTCGAACGTGTCGTCGCCGCGCACGATCGCCTCGTACACCTTGGTGCGGCCGGCCACGTCGTCCGACTTCACCGTCAGCATCTCCTGCAGCGTGTAGGCCGCGCCGTAGGCTTCGAGCGCCCACACCTCCATCTCACCGAAACGCTGGCCGCCGAACTGCGCCTTGCCGCCCAGCGGCTGCTGGGTGACGAGGCTGTAGGGGCCGATCGACCGGGCGTGGATCTTGTCGTCGACAAGGTGGTGAAGCTTGAGCATGTAGATATAGCCCACCGTCACCTTGCGATCGAACGCCTCTCCGGTACGCCCGTCGTACAGCGTCACCTGGCCGGAATGGTCGAGACCCGCGAGATCGAGCATGTGCTCGATGTCGGCCTCCTTGGCACCATCGAACACCGGCGTCGCGATCGGCACGCCGTGGCGAAGATTGGTGCCGAGCTCGACCAGATCCTTCTCGCCCAGCGACTTGATGGTCTCGTCATCGCCGTAGATCCGCTTCAGCATCTCCTTGAGCGGCTTGGTGTCGTGCTTGGCGTTGTAGGCCTCCACCGCCTGCCCGATGCGCAGGCCGAGTCCGGCGCAGGCCCAGCCGAGATGGGTCTCCAGGATCTGGCCGACGTTCATTCGGCTGGGCACCCCCAGCGGATTGAGCACGATGTCGACCGGCGTGCCGTCCTCGAGGAACGGCATGTCCTCGCTCGGCACGATCTTCGACACGACGCCCTTGTTGCCGTGGCGGCCGGCCATCTTGTCGCCGGGCTGGATCTTGCGCTTCACCGCGACGAAGACCTTGACCATCTTCATCACGCCCGGCGGCAGCTCGTCGCCGCGCTGCAGCTTCTCGACCTTGTCGAGGAAGCGCTGCTCCAGTCCCTTCTTCGACTCGTCGTACTGCTTGCGGATGGCCTCGATCTCGGTCATCAGCTTGTCGTTCGGCGAGGCGAACTGCCACCATTGCGAGCGCGGATATTCCTCGAGCACCGCGCGGGTGATCTTGGAATCCTTCTTGAAGCCCTTGGGCCCGGCTATGCCCTGGCGGCCCTCCAGCATCTCCGCCAGGCGGCCGTAGACGTTGCGGTCGAGGATCGCTTGCTCGTCGTCGCGGTCCTTGGCCAGCCGCTCGATCTCCTCGCGCTCGATGGCGAGCGCGCGCTCGTCCTTCTCGACGCCGTGCCGGTTGAACACGCGCACCTCGACCACCGTGCCCTGCACGCCCGGCGGCACCCGCAGCGAAGTGTCGCGCACATCGGAGGCCTTCTCGCCGAAAATCGCCCGCAGCAGCTTCTCCTCCGGCGTCATCGGACTCTCGCCCTTGGGCGTGATCTTGCCGCAGAGGATGTCGCCGGCGCGCACCTCGGCGCCGATATAGACGATGCCCGCCTCGTCGAGGTTCTTGAGCGCCTCTTCCGAGACGTTGGGGATGTCGCGCGTGATTTCCTCGGGTCCCAGCTTCGTGTCGCGCGCCATCACCTCGAACTCCTCGATATGGATCGAGGAGAACACGTCGTCCTTGACGATGCGCTCGGAGAGCAGGATCGAGTCCTCGAAGTTGTAGCCGTTCCACGGCATGAACGCGACGAGCACGTTACGCCCGAGCGCGAGCTCGCCCAGTTCGGTCGAGGGACCGTCGGCGATGATGTCGCCCTTCTTCACCTGATCGCCCACCTTCACCAGCGGTCGCTGGTTGATGCAGGTGTTCTGGTTCGAACGCTGGAACTTCATCAGCCGATAGATGTCGACGCCCGGCTTGGTCGGGTCGGATTCCTCGGTCGCGCGCACCACGATACGGGTGGCGTCGACCTGATCGACGATGCCGGTGCGGCGCGCCGCGATCGAAGCGCCGGAGTCGCGCGCCACCACGCCCTCCATGCCGGTGCCCACGAACGGCGCCTCGGCGCGGACGAGCGGCACCGCCTGGCGCTGCATGTTGGAGCCCATCAACGCGCGGTTGGCATCGTCGTTCTCCAAGAACGGGATCAGCGCCGCCGCCACCGACACCAGTTGCTTCGGCGACACGTCCATGAAATCGACCTTGTCGGCCGGGACCATCTGCACGTCGCCGGCGTGGCGGCACACGATCATGTCCTCGGTGAAGCGCCCGCGACCGTCGATCGGCACGTTCGCCTGCGCGACCGTGTAGCGGCCCTCCTCCATGGCCGAGAGATAGACCACCTCGTCGCTGACGCGGCCGTCCTTGACCTTGCGGTAGGGGGTCTCGACGAAGCCGTACTTGTTCACCCGCGCATAGGTGGCGAGCGAGTTGATCAGGCCGATATTGGGACCTTCCGGCGTCTCGATCGGGCAGATGCGGCCGTAATGGGTCGGGTGCACGTCGCGCACTTCGAATCCGGCACGTTCGCGCGTAAGGCCGCCGGGGCCGAGCGCCGACAGCCGCCGCTTGTGCGTGATCTCGGACAGCGGATTGGTCTGATCCATGAACTGGCTGAGCTGCGAGGAACCGAAAAACTCGCGCACCGCCGCCGCCGCCGGCTTGGCGTTGATCAGATCCTGCGGCATCACCGTATCGATGTCGACCGACGACATGCGCTCCTTGATCGCGCGCTCCATGCGCAGAAGCCCGATGCGGTACTGGTTCTCCATCAACTCGCCGACCGAGCGCACGCGGCGATTGCCGAGATGGTCGATATCGTCGATTTCGCCCTTGCCGTCGCGCAGATCGACCAGCGTGCGGATCACGGCAATGATGTCGTCCTTGCGCAGCACCCGCATGGTATCGGGCGCGTCGAGATCGAGGCGCATGTTCATCTTCACGCGGCCGACGGCCGACAGGTCGTAGCGCTCGGGATCGAAGAACAGCGACTGGAACATGTTCTGCGCGGTGTCGAGCGTCGGCGGCTCGCCCGGACGCATGACGCGGTAGATGTCGAACAACGCGTCCTCGCGCGTTATGTTCTTGTCGACGCTGAGCGTGTTGCGGATGTAGGCGCCGACATTGACATGGTCGATGTCGAGCAGCGGCAATTCCTTGTAGCCGGCGTCGTTGAGCGTCTTGAGATTCTTTTCGGTGATCTCCTCGCCCGCCTCCGCATAGATCTCGCCGGTCTTCGCGTTGACGAGGTCTTCGGCGATGTACTGGCCGATCAGCTCCTGATCGGTCATCCGCAGCGCCCGCAGGCCCTTCTCCGCGAGCTGGCGCGCCTGCCGCACGGTGAGCTTCTTGCCCGCCTCCAGCACCACCCTGCCGGAATCGGCGTCAACCAGATCGCTGATCGCCTTGTAGCCGCGGAAGCGATTGGCATCGAACGGCACGCGCCAGCCGTCCTTCTGCCGCTTGTAAATCACCTTGCGATAAAACGTATGGAGAATCTCCTCGGCGTCCATGCCGAGCGCAAAGAGCAGCGACGTCACCGGAATTTTGCGCCGCCGGTCGATACGCGCATAGACGATATCCTTGGCGTCGAACTCGATGTCGAGCCAGGAGCCGCGGTAGGGAATGATGCGCGCGGCGAACAGGAGCTTGCCGGAGGAGTGGGTCTTGCCCTTGTCGTGGTCGAAGAACACACCCGGCGAGCGGTGCATCTGCGAGACGATCACGCGCTCGGTGCCGTTGACGACGAAGGTGCCGTTGTTGGTCATGAGCGGGATGTCGCCCATGTAGACATCCTGCTCCTTGATGTCCTTGACCGACTTGGCGCCCGTCTCCTCGTCGATATCGAACACGATGAGGCGCAGCGTCACCTTGAGCGGCGCCGCATAGGTCATGCCGCGCTGGCGGCATTCGTCGACATCGTATTTCGGCGCTTCGAACTCGTACTTGACGAATTCGAGCATCGAGGTGTTGGAAAAATCCGAGATCGGGAACACGGATTTGAAGACCGCCTGCAACCCCTCGTCGGGACGCCCGCCGAGGGGTTCCTTGACCAGCAGGAACTGGTCGTAGGACGCCTTCTGAACCTCGATGAGGTTCGGCATTTCCGCGACTTCTTGGATCTTCCCGAAAAACTTGCGAACGCGCTTGCGACCGGTAAACGTCTGCGCCATCTCATCTCTCGCTTTGTCGAACCGTCGGGGCCGGGACGACTCTCCAGAAGGCCGCCATCCATCGCGGCCATCGGGACAACCGTCGAAAACCCGCTATTTTAAGCGATTCGGCCCGCTCGCCGAACCCTCACGCCGCTGCCGCCATTAGGCGGACATAGGGACGATTCCGGAGTTTGCTCACCCCGGAACCGCCCGAATTGGAGTTCACGCTTATTTGAGTTCCACCTTCGCGCCGGCTTTTTCCAGCTGAGCCTTGACCTTCTCCGCCTCGTCCTTGCTCACGTCTTCCTTGACCGGCTTGGGCGCGCCCTCGACCAGGTCCTTGGCCTCCTTGAGGCCCAAACCGGTGAGCGCGCGGACTTCCTTGATCACCTCGATCTTCTTGTCGCCGATCGCCGTGAGCATGACGGTGAATTCGGTTTTCTCCTCGACCGGAGCGGCGGCGCCGCCGCCACCGGGAGCGGCAGCGACCGCCACCGCGGCGGCGGCGGAGACGCCCCACTTCTCTTCCAGCATCTTCGCCAGGTCGGCCGCCTCGAGAACCGTGAGTTGCGAGAGGTCGTCGACGAGTCTTTGCAGATCAGCCATTGAACATCCCTATTCAGTTCGAACCAGTCGAGTTTGCGAAGCGGATCACGCCGCCTCGCTCTTGGTGGCATAGGCCTGCAGCACGCGCGCGACCTTGGCCGCCGGAGCATTGACGACCTGCGCGATCTTGGTCGCCGGTGCCTGAATGAGGCCGACGATCTTGGCGCGCAGCTCATCGAGCGACGGCAGCGATGCGAGCGCCTTGACGCCGTTCGCATCGAGCGCGGTTTTGCCCATCGCTCCGCCCAGGATCACGAATTTCTCGTTCGCCTTGGCGAAGTCGGCGGCGACCTTGGGCGCAGCCACCGGATCGCCGGAATAGGCGATCAGGGTCGGCCCCTTGAGCAGGGGAACGACCGCGGCTGCGTCCGTGCCTTCGAGAGCGATCTTGGCGAGACGGTTTTTGGCGACCTTCACCGCCGCGCCCGCCTGCTTCATCTGCCTGCGCAGGGTCTGCATCTGGGCGACGTTGAGGCCGGAATAATGAGCCACGACCACCACCCCAGTGTCCCTGAAGACACCGTTGAGCGTCGTCACGAGCTCCTTCTTAGCCGCTCGATCCACGTGCAAGCTCTTTCAGGTTGGCGGCCCGCCCTTACATGCGGGAACCGCCGGTTGCGACCTGCCGCCCGTCCCCGGCTTGACGCGATCCGGGAAGGACGGCGCTGCTGAGATCCTGCCCCCCGCGCGCGGACGCTAGGCCGCTTCGGGTTTCTCGAGGCTCGAACCGGTCGCGGAGCCTGCCGGCTCCAAATCGGTCTTCCCCGTCTGTGGAGGCATTGTACATTAAGCCCGGAACGGGCACCTGCAGTCTCGGACAGGATGGACTTCCGGAAACCACCGGAAAGCCCTGATGCGCAAAGGAAAACCTCCGATCGTCCCCGCCCCCTTCAGAGTGATCCCGCGGGATATCCAGAAGGAGCAGGGTCCTGATCACCAGCTTTTCCATGAAGCGCGCAAAGGCGCGCCGACACACTGGGCCGGCACGCCCTCGCCCCTATTTAGCGCCCCGGGCCGGTTTTGCAAGCAGCATTTGCAAAAATTCGCCGTTCAGGTGCTCCGGGGCGCCGCCGCGGCGCTGCCGCCGCGGTCCGAAGGGTGGTATGCCACCCGGCAAGGCAACAACCAACCATGGGGAGAAAAATGCCCGGCGACCGCGTCCTGACCACCCATGTCGGCAGCCTGGTGCGCCCACCGAAGCTGGTCGAATTCCTGCACAAGATCGAGGATCGGCAGCCCTACGACCGGAGCGCCTACGAGGCCTGCCTGGCGCAGTCCATCGACGAAGTCGTTCGCCAGCAAGCCGCCACCGGCATCGACATCGTCAGCGACGGCGAATTCAGCAAAGGCCGCAACTGGGCCTTCTATATCCACGATCGCCTCGCCGGCGTGACCGCGCGGCCGCTCAGTTCGGACGAGGCCAAGGACCCTTTGGCTTCCGTCGGGGGCGGACAGGACCGCGTCGCCTTTCCCGAGTTCTACGCGGAATACGACCGGCTCTCCGGTTTGGGGAAGCGGCTCGGCTCGCGCTTCGTGGTCGATGGTCCGCTCACCTACTCCGACGCGGCGGTCAAGCGCGACATCGCCAATCTCAAAGCCGCCATCGGCAAGGTGAAGGTGGAAGGCGCCTTCCTGCCGGTCGTCGCCCCCGCGAGCGCGCTTCCGAACGCCAAGAACGAGCACTATGCAGACGAGCAGAGCCTGCTCGCGGCGCTCGCTGATTGCCTGCACCAGGAGTACAAGGCGATCGTCGATTCCGGTCTCTACGTGCAGATCGACGATGCCTTCCTGCCCTACATGCATGAAAAGATGGTCCCGCCACTGACGCACGCTCAGTATCGCGGATGGGCGCAGATGCGGATCGACGCGCTCAACCGGGCGCTCAAAGGCATTCCGCCGGAGCGTTCGCGCTACCACATCTGCTGGGGCAGCTGGAACGGTCCGCACGCCTTCGACGTGCCGATGAAAGACATCGTGGACCTCATGCTGCAGGTGAATGTGGGCGCCTACCAGTTCGAGGCCGCCAATCCCCGCCACGAGCACGAATGGGTCGTCTGGCGATCGGTCAAGCTGCCGCCCGGCAAGGTCCTCATCCCCGGCGTGATCAGCCACGTCACCAACATCGTCGAGCATCCCGAGCTGGTGGCGCAGCGCGTCGTGCGCCTCGCGGACATCGTGGGGCGGGACAACGTGATGGCCGGCACCGACTGCGGCTTCGCCCAGAGCCCGTTCGCTCAACGGGTGCATCCGACCATCATGTGGGCCAAGCTCCGATCGCTCGTCGAGGGCGCGAAGCTCGCAAGCCGGGAACTATGGGGCCGGCGCTCGGCGGCGTGAGAGCGGACGGTCGCGGCGGCCGGCCGCGAAGGCGCCACGGCGCAGGAAGGGCGGCAGCCCGGTTCGGGTCGCTCCGTCCTCCCCGATGCTCGGTCTCCGGCTACGGCCTGCCTACTGCCCGAACAGCGTCGTCGGCTCCACCTTCACGCCCGGGCCCATGGTCGAAGAGATCGCCACGCGATTGATGAATGTGCCCTTGGCGCCGGGCGGCTTGGCCTTCTGCACCGCGTCGGCGAAGGCGCGGATGTTCTGCACCAGCTTGTCGGCGGGAAACGACGCCTTGCCGACGCCGGCCTGCACGATGCCGGCCTTCTCCACCCGGAACTCGACGGACCCGCCTTTGGCGCCCTTGACCGCGCCGGTTACGTCCATTGTCACCGTGCCGACCTTGGGGTTCGGCATCATGCCGCGCGGGCCGAGAACCTTGCCGAGGCGGCCGACCAGCGGCATGAGATCGGGAGTCGCGATGCAGCGGTCGAAGTCGATATTGCCGTTCTGCACGCGCTCGACGAGATCCTCCGCGCCCACCACGTCGGCGCCGGCGGCGCGGGCTTCGTCGGCCTTGGCACCGCGCGCGAAGACGGCGACCCGCATGCTGCGGCCGGAGCCGTTCGGCAGGTTGACGATGCCGCGCACCATCTGATCGGCGTGACGCGGATCGACGCCGAGGTTCATCGCCACTTCGATCGTCTCGTCGAACTTGGCCTTGGCCCGATCCTTGATCATCTTTACCGCCTCTTCGAGCGGGTAGAGCTTGGTGCGGTCGACGCCTTCGCGGACGGTACGGATACGTTTTCCGAGAGTTGTCATGTCGATCACTCCGCGACCTCGATGCCCATCGAGCGGGCGGACCCTTCCACCATGCGCATGGCAGCCTCGATGGTATCGCAGTTCAAGTCCTTCATCTTCTTCTCGGCGATTTCCTTGACCTGCTCCTTGGTCACGGTGCCGGCGCGGTCGCGGCCCGGGGTCCGCGATCCGCTCTCGAGCTTGGCCGCCTTCTTGATGAAATAAGACACCGGCGGCGTGCGCATCTCGAAGGTGAACGAGCGGTCCTGATAGACCGTGATGACGACCGGGATGGGCGATCCCTTTTCCATGTTCTGGGTCTGCGCGTTGAACTGCTTGCAGAACTCCATGATTGCAAGCCCGCGCTGGCCGAGCGCCGGCCCGATCGGCGGCGACGGATTGGCCGACCCGGCGGGCACCTGCAGTTTGATGTAACCGGTGATTTTCTTTGCCATCAATCAACTCCTGTCATTGGCCACGATCGGCCGGTTCAGGGTCCGTGGTTCGGATTCCCGGCGATTGGCAGCCGCCGTCACCTCCCACGCTGGAAGCGGCGAATAGCGAAGTCGCGAATGGCGAATGAAGGCCGCCCGCTCCTCCGCTACTCACTACTCACTACTCACTACTCACTACTCACTACTCACTACTCACTACTCACAGCTTTTCCACCTGCCCCATTTCGAGCTCCACCCGCGTCGGCCGGCCGAAGATGGAGACGGCGACCTTGAGGCGCGAGCGCCCGTCATCGACTTCTTCCACCACGCCATTGAACGAGGCGAACGGTCCCTCCGACACCCGCACTTGCTCTCCGACCTCGAAGGAGACCGACGGCTTCGGCCGCTCGATCCCCTCCTGCACCTGGTGCAGGATGCGCGCAGCCTCGGCGTCCGCGATCGGCTTGGGCTTGTTGTCGGCGCCGAGGAAGCCGGTGACCTTCGGCGTGTTCTTGATGAGGTGGTAGGCCTCGTCGGTCAGATCCATTTTCACCAGCACATAGCCGGGAAAGAACTTGCGCTCGGCATCGACCTTCTGGCCGCGGCGCACCTCCACGACTTTTTCGGTCGGCACCATCACCTCCTCGAACAAATGCTCGAGATGGCGCTGCTTGGCCTGCTCACGGATCGAATCGGCGACCTTGCGCTCGAAATTCGAATAGGCCTGGACGATGTACCAATGCTTCTCCGCCATCCCGCGGGCTCCCTTCAACCGCCGATGCCGAGAATGAAGGTCACGACCATACGCATGACCTGGTCCGCCAGCAGGAAGAACACGGCGGCGACCGCGACCATCACGAACACCATGGCGGTGGTGACGGCGGTCTCGCGCCGAGTCGGCCACGTGACCTTCTGGGCCTCGGCGCGGACTTCCTGCAGGAACTTGAACGGACTGATCTTCGCCATAGCCTACCTTGCCGCGGTCTCGGGCGTGCGGCGATAACCCACTGACTTTCAAGACTTTGCGACCGAGCCAGGACCTACGCTTGCCGAGCGGGTTACGCCTGGCAGGAGTGGAGGAAGTCGAGCAGGCTTGTAGCGGCAAGCACTTGCGCAGGCAACCGTCCCCTAACGCCATCACTGGATACATAGCGCAATTCGCCGAAGTGGCAACCGTGGAGGTGGTGACATGAGCAAGCGCCCCATCAAGCGCAAGGACATGGGCGGCCTCGCCGTGCGTATCAACGAGACGCACGTGCGGGCGATAGAGCATGCGGGCAAGGCGCTGCAGCACGCCTTCGCATGCGGCGAGCTTCTGCTGGAAGCAAAGCTCACGATCCCACACGGGCAATGGTTGCCGTGGCTGCGGGCGAATGTTGCCTTCGGGGAACGCACCGCGCAGGGCTACATGCGCATTGCAGCGCGGCTGCCCAAATCCGCAACCGTTGCGGATTTGCCGCTGCGGCAGGTGCTCGGGGGGTTGCGTACGCCGCTGCGCGCGGCCCGCGAGGTCATCGACGCCGAGCTGGACGCGTGGACAGCCGACAGCCGCGCCGACAGGGCCAAGCGCCCCGCCGATCCCAAGGACTGGAGCATCGAGGACGCGCAAGCATGCGCCGCCCACATCAGGCGCTTCGACGCGATCATGCACCGCTACGGGGTGTGTCCCGATGTTGGCGATCCAGAGCCTTGCTGCACCGTATGCGGCGACGAGCTGGAGGCGGCGGAATGAGCAAGCGGCGGCAGCGTCGAGGTGAGAGCGTCGCGCGCTGGCAGCGCCGCTATCGGCGGAAGGGAATGGGGATCATGAAACCTGTGAAGCAGAAGGAAGGACGGAAATGATCGTGTCGATCGTTTGACAAATTGTTTGCCAATTGGCTTGAAATTGTTAAGAGGCGCCATGTGCAAGATTGAAAAGTGCAAAGGCAAGACCGTCGCGCAGGGTTTGTGCGCGAAGCATTACATGCGGTTGCGGCGGACAGGCGATCCGTTGCGGACGGAAAAGCGCGGGCGGAAGACGCCACCGTGCCTCGCGCTCTCTCGCAGCACATTCCCGGAATATAGCCAGCGCACCATCGCGCGCTACGCTCAAGCGATGAAGCTGCTGTCCGTCTGCGGCGAAGGGGCGCTCGTCGAGGCTATCAAGGCCGCCACACGTCCGAACGGCACGATCAACGTCAGTAGGTTTGGAGACATCGCGGCCCTGGTCTACGTCTCAATGAAGAGAACAGGAACCAGACGAACAAGTGGACGCGCGCCGAGGAAATGAAGAAGGGCCCCGCGGGAGTGGTTAGTCCACCGCGAGGCCCCGATGCGATCCGCCCACCGAGCAAGAGAACGGAAAACGCCCATGAGCACTAAACAATCCCCACCGAAGTCGCAAGACCCCTTCGAAACGCTCGCGGACGGATGGGAGAAGGGCGGGCTCGACGACTGGGACCCCTGCATCGCGCTGTTCGACGAGTGGCTGCACGAGCATTACTACGGCCGTGGCAGGAAGCGAGTAACGCTCGCCGACCTCGCGGGCGAGCGGCAATGGGTGGCGTGGCGGGAAGAGCTTCGCGACGGCGCGTTGACCAAGGTCCCGAAGAACCCCGCCACCGGCGGCAACGCGCAGGTGCCCACCAACCCGAAGACCTACGGCACGAGGGCGCAAGCCGAGAGGCGCGGGCAAAGGATTCGGAGGACCGCCAAGGGCGGCTTCGGCATCATGCTCGGTCCCCTGCCCAACGGTGAGCATCTCGCAGGCATCGACCTCGATTCCTGCCGCGATCCCGAGAGCGGCGCGCTCGCCCCATGGGCCCAAGGGGTGATCGAGCGCTTCAACACCTATGCGGAGGTGTCGCCGTCGTGCACCGGCGTCAAGCTGTTCTACCGCGTGAGCGAGCGGGGCATCGGCAAGCTGCGCACGCTGATCGGCAACAACGTCGAAGGCAAGCCGCTCACGCGCAAGGCGTTCCCCGCAGGCAAGCATCGCGAGGTCGCGATCGACACTGCGCGCTTCTACGCAGTCACCGATCAGCGTCTCGACGGCAGCCCAATGGGATTGCGGACGGTGGCGTTCGCGGACGTCGAATGGTTCGTGCGGGAGGCTGGTCCGAGCTACTTGGCCGCGCAGCGTGCGGGCAACAGCAAGGACGGCTATGCCGACCTCGAAGAGCACCGCATCGTGCTCGACGAGAGCGGCAGCGGCTACGGCTTCCGCTTCATGCAGCAGTGCCACGCCGAAGGCATGAGCTACGAGCAGGCATGCGCAGCGATCCTCGCCGACGAGGATGAAGCAGGCGAGTGGGGCAACCGCGTCGACGCGCGGCAGCTCAAGCGCGCTTGGGAGCGCAGCAAGCCGCAGCCCACTCCGCCACCGGAGCAGGATAGAGCGTGGCCGATCCTGCACCCCGACGCGCTGCACGGGCTTGCCGGCAGGATAGTGGTAATGTTCAAGCCGCACACCGAAGCCGATCCGGTCGCGATCCTGATCCAGACGCTGGTCTATTTCGGCAACATGGTCGGACGTGGGCCGTACGTCGTCAGGGAGGGCGACCACCATTACACCAATCTCTATAACGTGCTGGTCGGGGACAGCAGCAAGTCGCGCAAGGGTACTGCCGCCGGACGGGTGCGTCAGCTCATGAGCGGCGTGTCGTTTCACGGCACCGGCGTGCGTGATTGGGTGGACGACGGCATCAAGGGTGGCATGTCGTCGGGCGAAGGTTTGATCTGGGTGATCCGCGATCCAATCATCAAGATCGACAAGGACGGCAATGAAACCGTCGTCGACGAAGGCGTCTCCGATAAACGGCTGCTGCTCGATGAGCGGGAGTTCTTTTCAGCGCTCACAGTGATGAAGCGGGAAGGCAACATCGTCAGCCGCATCGTGCGCGATGCTTGGGACGGCCGCGACCACATTGCCAGCTTGACCAAGAACTCACCGGCGCATGCGACGAAGCCGCATATCTCGATTGTCGGCCACATCACCGAAGACGAGCTGCGCGTCACACTCGACTTCGTGTCGATTGCAAACGGTTACGCCAACCGCTTCCTGTTCACTTGCGTGCGGCGCTCGCAGTATCTGCCATTCGGCGGCAGCCTCAGTGAGGCCACGATCGACAACATGCGGAAGGAGGTGGAGGAAGTGTTCTCGAAGTGGTACGGCGTCGAGAAAGAAATCATCATGGACGCGAAGGCGAGCGCGCTGTGGGAGGCCAACTATCGCGACTTGAGCGAAGGCCCTCCTGGCACACTGGGCGCGGTCACTGCACGCGCCGAGGCGCAGACGCTGCGGCTGGCGCTGATCTACGCGCTGCTCGATAGCAGCGACCAGATCACGGTAGCGCACCTCAAGGCCGCGATGGCGGTCTGGCAATATTGCAAGGACAGCGCGCGCTACATCTTCGGCGACAACATCGGCGATCCGCTGGTCGACGAGCTGCTACGGGCGCTGCGCAATGCGGGCGAGCTGACGCGCACACAAATCCGCGACCTGTTCAAGCGCAACCAGCGCAGCAACAAGATCGACGC